>JAFGRU010000022.1 GCA_016934985.1 Deltaproteobacteria bacterium | reverse complement strand
ATAATAACATAATTTACTAATAAAATCAGCTGTTTAATAATATTCGCGAGAAGTTTTTACGATTGTATTCTCACGGATTCAGGGTATTGTTAAAATTTCAAATCGACAGCAATTATGGAGTTTGTTATTTCTTCACGCTTTTTGGCGGGACAGCTGGAGGCTTTTTATGGGTGACCTGATTCTTTTGCGCCATGGAGAAAGCGATTGGAACCGGGAAAACAGGTTTACCGGATGGACCGATGTGGATCTTTCCGAAAAAGGGGCCGTGGAGGCCCGCAACGCGGGCGAACTGTTGCTGGATGCCGGGCTCCTGCCCGAAGTGGCCTTCACCTCAGTGTTGAAACGCGCGATCCGCACCTTGTGGATCGCTCTCGATGTCATGGACCGGATGTGGATCCCGGTACATCGCCACTGGCGTCTCAATGAACGTCATTACGGTGCCTTACAGGGGTTGAACAAAGCCGAAACCGCTGAAAAACATGGCGAGGAACAAGTCAGGATATGGCGGCGCAGTTTTGATATCCCCCCTCCGGAACTAGAAAAGGACGACCCCCGCCACCCCGGCCTTGACCCCCGCTACCGGGACTTGGACCCCAAAATCATTCCGGCAGCTGAAAGCCTGAAGGATACTATCGAACGCGTTGTCCCTTACTGGCAGGACGTCATCTGCCCGGCCGTGGCCAGTGGCCGCAATGTCCTGGTTGTGGCTCACGGCAACAGCCTGCGAGCGCTGGTCAAGTATCTCGATGGCATTTCGGACGAAGAAATCGCGGGTCTCAATGTCCCTACCGGTGAACCTTTGATCTACGATATTGGTTCCGACCTGAGTGTACGGGGCCATCACTATCTAGGCAGCGAGGAAGAAATCAAAAAAAAGATGTCCGCTGTCGCATCCCAGGGAAAAGCAGTTTCCAGCGGGGGAAAAAAGAATTAATTTCCCTTTTTGGCAGGGCCTCTTTTGTGAAGAAGGATTTTCGCGGTGATGGAAATCAGGTAAGCGACACCTGAAAAAAGAATGATGGTTGCCCCAGCCGGCAGGTCGGGTTCGTAAGAAATGGCCAGGCCGCCTGTGGTAAAAAGGGCGCCAAGAAAAACAGCAAGGAACATCATTCTCCCCAGAGTGCGGGAAAAGTGACCGGCAATGGCGGCCGGCAGGGTTAAAAGGGCGATGACCATAATCAGGCCCACGACCTGAATGAGTATGACGACCGTCAGGGCCACCAGGCAGAGGAGAAGAAGGGAAAAAAAGTCAACGTGGACACCGCGCAGGCGCGCGAACTCCTCGTCAAAAGAAACGGCCAGGAACTGTTTGAAAAACAGGATAGTAATGCCGACAATACCGACATCCAGAAAAGCGATGAGAGCCAGTGACTGGCGGGGAATCATGAGGATGTTGCCGAAAAGATAGCTCATGAGATCGACATTATAACCCGGCGTCTGGGAAATAAAGAGGACGCCGATAGCCATGCCAACGGCCCAAAGGGCACTGATCATGATATCCTCTTCGTGTCGCCAGTGAAGGCTGACCCAGCCGATGATCAGGGCGGCGACGAGGGCAGCAATAATAGCTCCGCCAACGGGACTCTTACCTAAAAAATAAGCCGCTCCCATACCACCCAGAACCGCATGGGCAATCCCGCCCGCCATGTAGCCGATCTTTCGCACAACCACATACGAACCGATGACGCCGCAGGCCAGACTGGCCAGCAAGCTGCCCAGAACCGCGTTCTGAAGGAATGTCTGGGTCGTCAGAGCATCAAGAAAGGCACTCATGGTTTTCCGGTTCCTTTTTATCGTGGCTTCCGACGGTGTCAAGGATGGTGTGGTGATGGACCATTTTCAGAGGGGAGCCATAAAGCTCCTCTATCATTTTGCCGCTGATGCGCGAGGTACTGTGACAGACCAGTTTGCGGTTCAGACAAGCAACCCGGCTGATGAAATGAGAAATAAAGCCGATGTCATGGGAAACAACGATAATAGTAATGCTCTCGTTCAGCTTCTTCAGGAGGCTGAAAACGTCCTCTTCGACCTTGGGGTCGATATTGGCGGTCGGTTCGTCAAGAAGCAGGATCTCAGGCTCGCAGGCCAGGGCGCGGGCAATGAGTACCCGCTGCAGTTGTCCACCGGAGAGGGTGTTGAGGGAGCGGTTTTCCAGATCGAGAATTTCGGTTTTTTGCAAGGCTTCTCTGGCAATGGCGAGGTCGCTTTTTCTAAAGCCGAAAATCGGCCGGGTTCTGCCGAGCCGCCCCTGCAGAACTGTCTCGCGCACGGTAATGGGAAAATTTCGGTCGAAAAAGACGAACTGGGGGACATAGCCAAGCCGCCGATGGGCCTGCTGGGGAGCTTCGTCAAGCACTTCGATCCTGCCCTGTAACGGTTTCAACAGGCCGAGGATCAATTTCAACAGGGTGCTCTTTCCTCCGCCATTGGGGCCGACAATACCGAGAAATTCCTTGTCCTGAACTTGCAGGCAAATATCTTCCAGAACGGGAAGATCATCATAGCTGAAACCGACATGGTCCAGGGAAATAACGGTGCGGGTCATGGCAGCATGGCCTCGGCAAAAATATTTGCCACCCGTCGCAGATTTTCCAGGTAATCCTCGGCCAAAGGGTCAATGGCTTCAACACGTCCGCCAATGGCTTCCGCGACCATGCCGGCGGCCACGCTGCTGAACTGTTTCTGCACGAAAATCACTCTGATCTTTCGCTCTTTGGCGAATTCGATTATCTGGGCCAGGGAACGGGCGCCGGGTTCTTTACCGTCGCTTTCAATGGCAATTTGTTCCAGCTTGAAAGTATCGGTGAAATACCCCCACGACGGATGAAAAACCAGAAAACTGCGATTGCGGATGGGTTCGAGTTTTTTCCAGATATCTTCAGTCAGGAGGTCCAGATCCTTAAAAAAAGCTTTGCAGTTGGCGGTCAGCTCCTTCTCATGGTTCGGAAACTCTTCGACCAGGGCATTGAGAATATGTTTCGCCATGATTTTAACCCGGGGAGGACTGGTCCAGACATGGGGGTCGAGAAGCCCGTCCCTCTGTTCAGTTTTTTCCCCCTCCTCCGCATGCATCCCTTCTTCTTTGTGGTGGTGAGCCCTCATGGAAAGGAGCTCAATTCCCTGGATGGTATCGACGATGCGCAGCCGGGGATGGTTGGCCTGGAGCCGCTTCAACCAGATTTTTTCGAAAGGAGCGCCGATGCTGAAATATAAGTGGGTTGCGGCCAGATTTTGCATCTGCTTCGGAGTTGGTTCGTAGGTAGCGGGACTTTTTCCGGGGCCGACCATAACCGAAACGGCAACCCTTTCGCCCCCGATACGTTCGACAAAATATTTCTGAGGAAGAATGCTGACATAAACAGGCAGCGGTGCCGCTCCGATTTCACAAGGGCTTAGAGAAAAAATCAGCGGTACAACCAATGCCAGGATGATAAATAAATTCTTCACGCTTTTTTCCCTTGAAGAAAGACCACGTTTA
Source organism: Deltaproteobacteria bacterium (assembly GCA_016934985.1). Taxonomy (GTDB): domain Bacteria; phylum Desulfobacterota; class Desulfuromonadia; order Desulfuromonadales; family JAAYDE01; genus JAFGRU01. The sequence goes on along the minus strand of JAFGRU010000022.1, from coordinate 24,819 downwards.
AGGGTTATTTAAGACATTTCAAAAAGACTTCGTGACAATTCTGACATTTTTCCAGGGTGTGATGGGCCAGAAAGCGCTCCATGTGCTGTTTTTGGTGGGGATTCAAAATGCCGGTCCCGTTGCACAATGGACAGGCATTATCCAAGGCGGCCAGAATGGCGTTGCGGATAAATTCCGAACGGTTGGAAATGCCTTCCATGGCTTTCCTTAACGAAGCATCGACCTTAAAAGAGATAACATCTTCTTTGCGATTCATATTCTCACGACTCGGGAAAAAATTTTCAAAATCACATTGTGCCAACAATATTACAATGTATTACCTGGCTGTCAAATAATAATTTTTCCTTATCTGGCAACCTGCTGGCAAAGAACCCGGGATAAACACATTCAGCCAAATAGCCGGATCAGAACGGGGACCAAAAAGATTCCCGGAAGAAGATTGCCGACCGGGAGTTTGCGAATGCCCAGCAGGTCGAAACTGATCGCCGTGATAAGAAGGCCTCCGACAGCATTCATTTCCAGGATTACAGGTTCGGTGAGGATTACTTTGGCAAAGCCGGAAAAAAGGGTGATGGCACCCTGGTATAGAGCCAGGGGAACGACAGAAAAGATGACTCCGATGCCGAGGGTCGAAGTCAAAGCAACCGAAGCAATGCCATCCAGGGCGGACTTGGCGTAAAGAATGGTCGGGGTGCCTCCCAGACCGTCCTGAATGGAACCCATGATGGCCATGGCTCCCACGCAATAAATAAGGCTGGCCGTAACGAAAGCCTGGGCCACGGTTCCCGAGCCGGAAAAACGTTTCTGCAGACTCAAGCCGACATTTTCGAGGCGTTTTTCGATCCCGCAGATTTCTCCCAGCAGGCCACCGCCGATCAGGCTACCGATCACGATCAGCAAATGTTGACTTTTCATGGCCATTTGCAGACCGATAAGGAGTACCGCCAACCCGAGACCGGCCATGAGGGTTCGGCGAAGAGTTTCATTCAGATATTTACCGATGGCGCGGCCCAGAAAGCAGCCGCCACAAATCGCTGCAATGTTTACCAGGGTCCCTTGCATTACCATTTTTTATCTCCCCGGGGAGCGGAACAATTTTCTCATGTGAACTTGGAAGGACAACGAGAACACAGCAAGTTCCCCTCTTTTTCGGCCCACTTTATAGGAAAAAGGGGAAATGTGGGAGAGTAATTATCCGTTGGCGCCAAAAATATCATTTTTTCGGAGGGGCAAAAAAAACTGCCGTTCTTTTGGAGAACGGCAGCAAAAAGAGGAAAATGGCTGCTGGGTTATCAGGACACCGCAACAGGTTGGACAATGTCTGCTCTAAAACGTTTGAGCATGTTCTGAATTTCAAAAGTTTTATAAAAAAGAGCTTTTTCCGGCTCAATTTTCGTGTTGCCGCCTTTTTGTTCTTTGTTGTTCTTGCCCCGGTTTTGTGCGGCGAGAAAAATCATCTCGCCAATATGCCCGGCAAACTCATCCAGCTTGGCAATGGTTTTCGCACTACCGGAATCGCTGGGTTTTGCAGAAAAGTTTCTCAGAAGGTTGGATACTTCCTGAGCCGTTGTTTCCACGGCATCACAAAGACCAACAGCTTTTGTGAAGATACCTTTGGATATTTTTTTAACGCATTCCCCCTGGCCGGATTCCAGGGCCAGATTCAAGGCCAGAATACGAGTCTGAATAGCCACTTCATCAAATATTTTAACCAGGCCTTTGGTCCCCATGCAGGTGTTTTCTTCCATTTAATATCCTCTCCAAAGTCGGCAATATGTGTTAATTTATTCTTAGCATTTAGCAAGTAATATTCCAGAAACAGGAAAAATCGTACAACCTTCTGAATTAACAGGGAAAATAATGTGTTTTTCGACAGGCCATAAAAAGCCAGGCAATAAGAGTGTTTTGTTTTTGCAATACTAATGTCGCAAAAATGCCCAAAATAAATTATTCACGCACTATTTTTTACACTTATCCACAGGAAAAAAGAGTGCCGCTTCCAGGAATATTTTCTTTAAACAGGCGCCGCTGCTTATTTTAACCTGTTCTTGATAATTCCCATAGCAAATCTGGCCCCCCAAGAAAAAAAGACTTTTCAACGACGTTTCATGGAGAGAATTTTATTCCAAAATGTGGTCTATAATGCCTTTAAATTCCTGATGACTGTCGTCTTTTGCCACAATCCGGTGAGGGACACCTTTTAGGGCTTTGGGGCGGTATTCGAGAACGTCTCTGATCCGGTCGACCACAGAACAATGAATGAGAGGCCAATCGGCGGGGGATGGCCGGTCGTCGATGTTTATTCTGACATCCCGCACACAGAAAGTCGCTCTTGCAACAGGCAGCCAGCGATCCCTGGGGTGGGATTTGCCACGATGGTTAGGCTTCAGAAAAACGTCTTCAAGGTCAACCCGGTAATCTCCTCGGGGTGACTGCAGGGCAGTGTAATCAACATCCCTGGGATTGCTGACATCGAGGCCGATGTTTCTTCTGGCGATTTCACTGAGCATGAAATCAAGGGTCACATCCGAAAGGCCATCGTACCAGAACCCACCGCCGACATCCGAATGAGCCCCAGGGAACCAGACCTCCGTCACCCGCTTGTCCTTGTTCATGAGGGTAGGCATAAAAGCGGTTCTGTTTTCATCAAGGGCTAAAAGATGGAGCGCTTCCTGGACAAAGGGGGAAATCGTGCCGTTTTCAAAAACCACGTCGGACACCGGTTTTTCATCATCATCCAGGTTGGGCAGCCCGATGGATGCCACAGTGTCGAAAACCCCTAAAAAGCGGATGGGTTGAGTCGATTTCTCCACGGCAATATATTGATCGATAACCGTAGCAAAACGACGCGCTATAGCAGCTCCCCGGCTAAAACCGAAAATGGAGATTTGATCGTCTGGTGTGTAAATTCCGGCCAGGTCTCTGCCGGCGTTCTTGATAATGCGACCCACGTCGAGATTGGCGGGGGCCAGTCCGGCGTTGAAAATGCGTTGGAAAAAATTGCCGTAGGTGCCGACGCCTGAATAGTATAAGCTGTGCTGGCTGGAGCTTTGGGCCTTGTTCTGCAGATCCCCGCCGAACATGACATGAAGTTTTAGGATATTGGTAATCCCGCTGTCCTCGATATCCCCAAAACCCAACCATTCTCTCTCCTGGTGAGCGTCACTGGGGTGATTACAGGTTCCATCGAAACAGATGATGATATTTTTTCCCATGGTCTCCTCCATGAATTCATCGGTTTTTTTACATGGTATACTCAGGCAACGTTCGCAAGACAGAGCGAAAATGAGTTAAAAGAAGTAAAATAATATTATTTCTAACGCAAATCGTTGCAACGTCAAATCCGTTTCTGCGTTTTTGGAAAACTGGCCCTGAGAATGATAATGCTACTATTCACCGGGTTGAGAGTGGCCCCACTCTCACATTGAGCTGAACATTTATTACACTTTTTCTATAACCCGGGCAGGTTTAGGAATGGTCAATGAAAAAATGAAGCAAGGTAAAGAAAAAAACGCAACAATCCCCAAAAAATCAGGCTTCCCCTCAAAAAGCAGGCTGATTCCCACAGGCAAACTCGGGACCTTCGCCGGGGTTTTTACCCCCGGCATATTGACTATCCTCGGCATCATTCTGTTTCTGCGTCTCGGTTTCGTGGTGGGAAACGCGGGCCTGGGCATGGCTCTTCTCATTATCTTCCTGGCCAACACGATCTCGGTCCTGACCACCTTCTCCTTATCAGCCATTGCCACCAATTTAAAGGTCAAGGGCGGCGGTGATTATTATCTCATCTCCAGAACCCTCGGCATTGAGTTTGGCGGTGCCCTCGGGCTGGTGCTTTTTCTGGCTCAAGCGGTTTCCATCGGTTTTTATTGTGTCGGTTTCGGTGAGGTCATGGTGGAAATCCTGCCCTTGGCAGGCTGGGTATCCGCCCAGTTAATTGCTGCCCTGGCCATTGTTTTTCTGTTTTTCTTTGCCTGGCTGGGAGCGGACTGGGCCACGCGTTTTCAGTATGTGGTCATGATGATCCTGGTTCTGGCGCTGCTATCCTTTTTTGCCGGTGGGTTTTTGCAGTGGAACCCTCGGACCCTGGCTGCCAACTGGTCTTCATCCCTCGACGCTCCTCTTTTCTGGCCCCTCTTTGCCATTTTTTTCCCAGCCGTGACCGGATTCACCCAAGGCGTCAGCATGTCCGGAGACCTTGACAACCCTGGAAAAAGCCTTCCCCAAGGGACATTTCTGGCTGTCGGCCTGTCAATTCTGATTTATTTCGGGGCTGCCGTGGTTTTTGCGGCTTCCTTACCGGCAGATACCATGCGCCTGGACTACGGAGCCATGAAATCAGTGGCTCTGTTCAGTCCTTTGATCAGCGCCGGAGTTATCGCGGCAACCCTTTCCTCAGCCATGGCATCCTTTCTTGGAGCACCTCGAATTCTCCAGTCCTTGGCCAATGACCGGATATTTAAAGTTTTGAACCCCTTCTCCAAAGGGGAAGGTCCCGCCAACAACCCCCGCCGAGGGGTCTGGTTGTCCCTGGCCATTGCTTTGACAGTAGCGGCCATGGGAAATCTCAACCTCATTGCCGGGGTCGTCTCCATGTTTTTTCTCATTTCCTATGGATTGCTCAACTATGCGACCTATTTCGAGGCGCGAGCGGCAAGCCCTTCTTTCCGACCCCGTTTTCGTTTTTACGATAAACGCTTGAGTCTTGTCGGGGCGGTCATCTGCCTTCTGACCATGCTGGCAATCGATTGGAAGGCCGGAGCGGTGGCCGTAGCGGTTATGGCCGCTCTTTATCAGTTTCTTAAACGCACGGCCGGACCTTCCCGCTGGGCCGACAGCCGGCGCTCCTATCAACTGCACCTGGTTCGTCAAAACCTGATGGCCGTCGCCTCTGAACCGGAGCATGCGCGTGACTGGAGACCACAAATCCTGGCCGTTTCTGAAGATCCCGATAAACGCTCTACTTTGTTAAGGTTCGCCTCCTGGATGGAAGGTGCCAGTGGTATGACAACATTGGTAAAGATTCTTACGGACGACAAAGGTATCGCCCATAAGCATAAACTGGAGGTTGAGAAAGAACTCGTTCGTGCCATCGGCGAATCTGGACACAGGATCTTCCCCCTGGTTGTTACGGCCCCCTCTTCCGAGGTTGCTTTTGAGCTGCTGCTCCAGTGTTACGGGATCGGCCCCCTTAAAGGCAACACCCTTCTGATGAACCATGCCGGCCAAACGGAGCAGAGAATTCTCGGGCCGGACAGTTTGCGCAGCGGGCGGAGCCTTTCGGCGGCCTACCGTCTGGGCTATAATCTGGTCCTCCTCAAAGCGGGCCGGGATGAGTGGGATGCTCTTGACAGCACTGTCCCTGAGGAACGGTGCATCGATATCTGGTGCCATGGCGATGTTTCTACCGGTTTCCTTTTGTTGCTGGCCTATCTCATGAAGCGCGATAGCTTCTGGGAGGAAGCAAAGGTGCGGGTGCTGGCACCCGGCAACGGCGAACCGGAAGAGGCCGGGGAAAAACTTCGGCAGCTTTTGGAAAGTTCACGTATCGAGGCCGAGCCGGTGATAGTTCCGGCTTTCAAGGTCCAAACCCTTCATGAGTATTCGGCCAAAGCTTCGATTGTCCTCATGCCTTTTCGGGTCAGGGGTGAAAAAATTTTGAATCCTTTCGGGGGACAGGTCGACCAATTAGTAAAAGGCCTGCCGGTTACCGCTCTGGTTCTGGCTAGGGAAGACATTGATCTTGGGGTTGAACCGGAAGAAGGAGCCGCTGCGGAAGTTGCCAAAGCGCAGGATGCCTTTGCCGATGCCCGCGGACAGCTGAAAAAAGCCGAAGAGGAAGCGGCCCGTTGCGGCAAATTATGGGAAGACATCTTCCGCCAGCTGCTAAAAGCGCAGATAGCCGAGAAACCCGCTGACGAAATCCTCGATTTGGAAATGCAGAGCAGCAAAGCCCGGCAAAGAACAGTCGAGGCCGCGCGTGATGTGGCCAAAGCTGAAGATAAAGTAGAAATTGCGTCACGTTATCTGAACAAAATCCAGAGCAAACACGGAATAACTCCGCCCCCTGAATCCAAAGGGGAACTGGTCTGGCCCAAAGCGGAAAAAGAGGAGGGGAAACCCTCTGATGCTGCCGCAAAGCCTGAAAAGCAACCTAAAAAATAGACTTTTTTTTGAATGGTTGTTGCCAAGGTGCCTGCCCGGATAATTCATGAAAACTTTTGCTGCAACCGTCGATTGCGCACCGTCTCAAGCCGTGCTCGCTCTTTGCTCTTCGACGTACTGGCAGTACACCTGCAGCCTGTCCGCCGCACAGCTACGGCAGGCGGGAGCAAATCTCTGTGCTTGGCTTGACCTGGCGAGCACTTTACGATTTCGCCACAAAGCATCATGAATAAACCAGGCTAGAAAAAAATCGCCAGCAGGACGCAAGTAATAATGGCTGTAAGAACCATACATGCCATCGTCACAATTTTGAATTTTTGTGACAACGCCATGGTCGGTTTTTGTTCAGGTTTATTCTCGGTTTTTTTTCTCTGAGGTTTTTTATTTTTACCCATTTGAATTCACACTGACTAAAAAATTATTTTCGACCCTCCTCAAGCTCTCTGGAGAGGGTCTTTCCGCTTTTTATATCACATCCTCACCCCGATGTCAGGCCTCAGCTGCCTTTCCAGTTTGAATTCAATAGATTAGAGAAAGAAATCCTCCCGTCAGTTCTTACTTTCTATGGCTTGAGGTTGGGCAAATGAGAATATATCAGGCCTGATTAACCATCCCTAAGCAGCTTCGACAAATTCACACTTTCCGGCCCAGCCAAACCACGCGGCCAAGGATGCGCAAACATTGGAGCTGATCTTTCTCGACTTTCAGCGGCGGATACCTGTCATTGTCGCAGCGGATCCAGACACCGCCGTCCATATCCCGCTGCAGACGCCGGGGGATCAACTCGCCTTCCAGCAACAGCAGAAAGACGCCGTCAGTCGGCATTTTCCTACGCTGATCGACGAGGAGCAAAGCCCCGTCGGGAATAAAAGGCTCCATGCTGTCCCCACGGCTGGTGGTCAGGAAAAGCTCCTTTTCATCCAGGCCGATAACTTTGAGCCAACCTTTTTTGAAAGCCAGATGATCGACAATCTGATCGCTTGAGAGGCTGTCTCCCTCACCGACGCGGATACTGAATCTTGGCACCAGGGTGAAATCATGGGCGCTGTCCAGGGTCCCCGCCGTTTTCCACATCATCGGTTCCCGTCCGCTTAGCAGCCAGTCGATGGAAACGCCGGTCTTGTCAGCAATAAGGCGGAGGTTATTGGGGCTCGGGATGGTGCCCTCTTTCCAGACCCGGGCAAAAGAACCTTTGGAAAGACCGATTCGGGCGGCCCAGGAAAATGGGCTTTCGCCATTCATAAGCTGTTCAAGACGGGTACGAAATTCGGGTTCTTTGAAAATTGTCATGAAGAAACCTGCTCACCATGTTTTTAACGGCCTCGCCCTGCCCTTGCCGTGGACAGCACGAGTCCATTGTTGACAAAAAAGTTCTAAAAACAAATTTTTAGTGTTGACATTAGACCTTTTTGTATCTACATTTAGACCATAAAAGTTCTGAAAATAGGGTTTCTGGTTCAAATTTATTCGTTCGAAGAATAACACAGGTCTAAAATTAGCCCAACCGATAACTGAATTTAACACAAATTTTTTCACGGAAGAGGAGATATGGAAATGATCGAATGCAGCGTTAAAACCGAACTGAACGGCAAACCTTTTACCTACCGCTACGGCATTCTGGTTGATGATTGTGCTGCGGGACGAACCCTGATCAATCGCCGCCGCAAGATCCGGCGTACGGAAAAGCGTGTGCGTTAAAATCCCTGTGGCGGTTTGGAACGATGGCTTTGCGGCACCCATGGGCGGGTTCAGGCGGCCCCTGAAATGGGTGATGCAAAGCCATCCCCCAGTTAGTGAATAATTCTAAATCCCTTATTCGTTTCCAGACTCCCGGAAGCGACGGGCGTGTTCTTCGGCATTTTTCCCAAACACCAGCCAGTAACACACCGGTATGACCACCAGGGTGAAAGCGGTGGAGGCAAAAACCCCGAAGATGATCGACCAGGCCAAGCCGGAGAAGATGGGGTCGAGGGTGATGATCCAGTTGCCGAGCAAGGCGCAGGCCGCAGTCAAAAGAATGGGCCGCAGACGGACGGCGCCGCTTTCGACGATGGCATCTTGAAGGTTGAGCCCCTTTTTCAGAGAGTTGTGGATGAAATCGATGAGGATAATGGAATTCCTCACCACGATGCCGGCCAGGGCAATCATGCCGATCATGGCCGTAGCCGTGAAAAAGACCGGCGTGCCATAGCCGCCGACGGGCCAATCGAGGAGCAGGTTGAGGAGAAAAAAGCCCGGCATGATGCCGATCATGGTCAGGGGGATGGCCGCCATGATGATCAGGGGAATGGAATAGGAGCCGGTTTCGATGAGAAGCAGGATGAAAATTCCGATCAAGGCAGTACCGAAGGCGATGCCAAGATCACGGAACACATCGACGGTGATATTCCACTCGCCTTCACCGCCCCAGACGGCGCGGGTTCCGCTGGGCAGAGGGTTGTCTTTGAAATGACCGGAAAGGTTGAGAATGGCATTGGCCGGGCTGATTCCGGCCGCCTCGCCGAAAACGTAAGTCACCCTGGCCAGATTTTTGTGGTAGATAGTCGGCTCAAGTCCCCTCTTCTGGAAATGTCCGAGTTCGGAAAGGCGGACCATCTGGCCTCCTGTTCCCCGCAGAGCTAGAGATTGAAGGTCCTCCAGAGAAGAACGTTCCTCGCGGGGCAGGCGCAGCATGATGGGCAGCGGGTTGCGCTCTGTACCAATATGCAGGGCACCGGCGGCGGAGCCCTGTAAAGCCATGGTCAGGGTACGGGCAATGTCAGCAACGCTGATGCCGTTGAGAGCTGCTTTTCCCCGATCCGGAACAAAACGGTACTCGCTTTGCGGAAATTCAACGCTGTCGTCGACATCGACCACGCCTTCCATGGTCAACATTTGTTTTTTGATGGTTTGCGCGGCAGCGATCTGGCGTTCATAGGACAGACCGGCGTCGGCATAGACTTCTGCCACCAGGGTGGCAATGACCGGCGGACCCGGGGGTGCTTCGACAATCTTCAAATCAGCCCCGAGCGAATGGGCGATTGCAGTCAGGTCGTTACGCAGGCGCAGGGCTATCTCGTGACTCTGCTGGCTGCGGTCCCCTTTGGCCGCCAGATTGATGCGGATATCGGCCAGATGGGGCTCCTGCCGAAAATAGTAGTGGCGCACCATGCCGTTGAAATCCATGGCGCTCGCGGTTCCCACGTAAGCTTCAAAATCGGTCACCTCGTTGACCCGTCCCAGGTATGCTTCCAGCGCCCTGACCACGGCGTCGGTCTTTTCCAGCGGGGTTCCCTCGGGCATGTCGATGACAAGTTGAAACTCATTTTTGTTGTCAAAGGGGAGCATCTTCAGTGGAACGAACCCGAATACCGGCAACAGCATGGAAGCGATCAGCAGCCCCACGACGACGCCCATGAGCAGCCAGGCCTTCTTTCTGCTGGCCAGAAACGGGCCAAGGATTTTCCGGTAGAGGCGGTAAAAGCGGCTCTCTTCAATCGCCTCTTCCTCTTTGCCCTTGCCGTACTGGCTTCTGAGCAGGCGGTAGGTCATCCATGGCGTGACGGTGAAAGCCACCACCAGGGACATGACCATGGTCAGCGGCACGTTGACCGCCATGGGGCGCATGTAGGGTCCCATCATGCCGGTAATGAAAAACATGGGCAGAAACGAGACAATGACCGCCAGGGTCGCCAGGATAACCGGGGGCCGGACCTCGTCCACGGCCGACAGGACGGCATCACGGGGAGGCTCCTTGCGCATCTTGAAGTGGCGGTAGATATTTTCCACATCGACGATGGGATCGTCGACCAGCAATCCCAGGGCGAGGACGAGGGCAAAGAGGGTGACGCGGTTGATGGAATAACCGAACCAGTAGTTACAGAGCAAGGTCAATGAGTAGATGATAGGTATGGATACCGCGACGATAAGGGCTTCGCGCCAGCCCAGGGAGAAAAAAATGAGCGCAAGAACCGTGGCGATGGCGATGCCAAGGTGCATGATCAGTTCATTGACCTTGTGGTTGGCGGTTTCCCCGTAGTTGCGGGTCACCTCGACCTGGACCCCGTCGGGGATAATGACCCCCTCCATTCTGCCCACCTCGGCAATGACCTCTTCCGCCACGGTCACGGCGTTGGTACCCTTTTTCTTGGCCACGGCAATGTGAACCGCCTGATATTCCTGTTTAGCAATGTCCCCTTTTTTGGCATGGCCCGGGCCGAAGCGCAGACGCGTGTAGGTCCCGGCCTCGGCCATGCCGTCGCGGACGGTGGCGATGTCGCGGAGATAGATCGGCACCCCGTTGCTGACCCCGACCACCAGTTCGCCAACCTCCCGGGAGGTTCGGAGGAAGTCGCCGCCACGCACCAGAAACTCGCTGTTTTCGCGCTGGAAGCTGCCGGCGGGCATTTCGACGTTAGCCCCCTGGAGAGCCCTTTCCAGATCCAGCAGAGTCAGCCCCCGGGCCTGAAGCTGCTGGGGCAGGACATCGACACGCAGCTGCCGGGGCCGGCCACCGACAATCTGGGTGACACTGGTGTTTTTGACCCCCTGCAGGCGATCGACTACCTCCTCGGCCACACGGCGCAGATCATGGTCCGAAAGCTCGGCGCTGTAAAGGGTGAGATTGACGATGGGAACGTCATCCACGGCAATGGGCTTGACCACCCAGCCGCTCACGCCCGCAGGGATCAGGTCCTGGTGAGTGACGATCTTGTTATGCAGTTTGACAAGGGAGCCAATGCGGTCCTCGCCGACAAAAAACCGGGCCGTAACCACGGCCATATCAGGGCGGGACATGGAATAAACGTACTCCACCCCATCGACCTGCCAGAGGAGTTTTTCGAGGCGCGTGGCCACCAGCTTTTCGACCTCTTCGGCGCTGGCGCCGGGCATATGCACGTAGACATCCGCCAGGGGAACTTCGATCTGCGGCTCCTCTTCCCGGGGCGTGAGCATTATGGCCGCAAGACCGGCGAGCAGAGAAAGAAGGATGAGAATAATGGAGAGATTGCCGCCCAGAAACTTGTCAACAATACGGCTGGCCAGGGAGTGTTTGCGGCCGGATGTCTGTGCCATCAGGCCCCCTCGACCGTGGCTCCGGGCCGGGCTTTGTCAAGGCCATCCACGACAATGACATCCCCGGGGTTGAGACCGGAAAGGATCTCTGTCTGTTCGCCCAGCAGACGGCCGGTTTTTACCAGCCGTAGACGCAGGACCTTCTTTGCTACGACGAAAACCCCCTGCAACTGGCCTCTTTCCACCAGCGCGGAGGTGGGAATCAGGAGGGTGGAAAGGGGCTGTTCCTGCAGCAGAACCCGGGCAAAAAGGCCGGCCCGGAGATTTTCACCATCCTCCAGAGTCAGGCGCATGAGAAAAGAGCGGCTGCGCGGATCGGCGGCTGCGCTGATTTCCGTGATCCTGCCTGTAAATACCCGATTCAGGGCTGGAACTGAAACCTTGAGGTCCATTCCGGGCGTGAAATGTCCCGCCATGGTTTCCGGCAGAGCGCTCTCGACTTCCCAGCTTGCTTCCCGATCGAGAGTCAAAAGGGGAGTCCCCGGCATCAGGCTGGTTCCTTCCTCCACTTCCCGACTGATCACGCGGGCCGCGTAAGGCGCCCTGACCTGATTGAAAGATAGGTTGATGCGGGCCTGATCCCGACCGGCTTTGGCTTTTCCCAGTCCCGCTTTTGCTGCGCTGAACTGCTGGTGTGCCATCTCGGCCTGCGCAGAAACCCTCTCCATCTCCTGAGTGGTAACAGCCTCTTTTTCAAACAACGTGCGAAAGCGTTCCAGCTCCTTGTTCATCATCTCATAATTGGCTCCCGCAGATCGGTATGAACTTTCGGCCGCAGCGACTGCCGCTTCTGCCGCCTGCAGCCCCTGCAAAGCGCTATTATTGCCGATAACGAGAAGGACTGCCCCGGCCTCGACCCGGTCGCCGGGCTTGACCCGCAGCTCCTCCACCTGGCCGTCAATACGTGCCAGGAGGCGGCTTCGATTCGAACTCCTCACCGTCCCATGCACGGAATTCCCCTGCGACCAATCTGAACTTTTGACGGTCAACAGGGTCAAGCCCCGAACCGTTCCGGCTCCAGGTTCCTGCTGTCCCGGCTTGATATCCTCACTGCAGGAGGAAAGCAAAACGCATAAAATTACAATGAAAACCTTCCATGTATTCATCATCAGCCTCCTTGGCCGGGAAGCAATACTTTCAGAAAGATGCCTTTTTGCAGCAACAGATTGCCATGGGCAAGCAGCAAACGGTTTTTGGCGACAACCTTGTCAAAGCGGGCCTGGTCCAACTCTTTCTGAACTTCGAGCAAATCCCCCAGCCGGCTCATTCCCGCCGAGTAGCGTTCATGCATCAGGCGCCGGCTTTCCCGGGCGGCTTCATGGGCAGCCTTTGCCGACTCGAGATTGAGGCGTGCTTCTTCCAGCCGCAGCTCTGCCTCTCGGGCCTGAAGTTCGGCTTGAAGACGGGTTTCGCGCCATTGGGCCTGGAGAGATTTCTGTCGCGCCAAACTCTGGTTGAGACGTGAAGAGCGCTGAAAACCATCGAACAGCTCCCAGGTTACCCCGCCACGAATGGTCCAGTCTTCCGCCTCAGCTCCAAAAGGTATCTCTCCATCATGAAAAGCATAGGAGGCATCCATACCCACGACCGGGAGGTAAGCGGCACGATCCTGGCGGCGAGCCAGATCAACCTCTTCCATTTGGGCCTGCAAAGCCATAAGATCAGCACGCTCATCGAGGGATGAACCGACGGAGACGGTGAACAGACTTTCTTCAACAGGGGGGCCGATAGCGACCTCAGCTCCGCTTTTGCCAACGGCAAGGGCCAAAGTCTGGCGGGCAACGTGAAGATCATTTTCTGCAGTCAAAACCCGCTGTTTAGCCCGCGAGAGGAGGACTTTGGCACGCAGCAGTTCAGCCTTCAGGCCGACGCCGTTCTGCCAGCGCTCTTTAGCGAGACGGTGGATTTCATCAGCCTCGAGACGAGCAGCTTCGACCCAGGCAAGGGCCGCCTGGGACTGTTGAACATGCAGATAAGCCCGAAAGGCTTCAAAGGCCGCCTGCTGACGAGACCAATCGGCCTGCAGTTCGGCGCTGTCCGCACCTTTATCAGCGCGTTTGAAGCCATAGTAAATTTTCGGGTCGAAAATTTTCAGATTAAAACTGAGGCGGGTTTCGAAATCCTTGCGTGAGGGTGGGTCATTGTAAGTAGTCGCGTCGTTGCTGAGCTCTAGTTTCTGCTGGTTGAGGGAGATGAACATGCTCCCGGCCGGTTCATTTGTCCAGTAAAGATTTTCCGTCAAAGTCAAACGCGGGAAAAAAGCGCTTTGGGCCTCCTTCGCTGAGTAACGAGAGGCCTCTGATTGATATCGGGCCGCCTGGGCAAAAGGGCGCTCCTGTACGGCAAGCCGGAGGGTTTTTCGCAAGTCCAGGGTTTCTCCCCGGCCCATGGCGGGGGCAAGAAGGATTATCCAAAAGATAAACAGAGTCACAAAACGCATGGGCAACCTCATTAATATCCTTAAATAAAAATACTCGTTTGAGATTTTTTTGCAAGGCCGGACAAATGCGCCCGAGACCTCGGGGAAGCGTATTCCTGGCGACGTGGTAGAATAAATAATAACAAGTTTGGAATTTCAACGGCGTGAAAAACTCTGTGACGGAAGGAAGAGCTTTTTTCAAACAGGGCTTTTGAGGATACTTTTCCACCCTTCTCGATCTCGGGAATGGCAAGCCATGAACGATTCCGACCTGATTACCATACCTGTCCTGCCCATCAAGAACAGCGTACTGTTCCCAGGCATGCTCATGCCTTTGGTGGTCAGCCATCCTTTTGCCGTCCATGCCATTGAAACGGCCCTCACCGGCGAGGAAAAACTGTTGGGGGTTTTCACCCAGAAGGACCCCAAACAGGAAGTCCCAACGGGTACTGATCTCTACGCCATCGGTACTTTGGCCCTGATTCGCAAGATGGTTTCCATCGAACATAAACTGAATATCGTGGTTCAGGGGATCAAACGTGTCGGAATGGTGGCCGTAACCACCGAGCAGCCCCATCTTCACCTCCGTGTGCGCCCTCTCCCCGAGCTCCCCAAAGACGGTCCCGAGGCCGATGCGCTTCACAGGGCGGTTATCGACCTGGCGGAACGCATGGTCAACCTGATGGAACCGCAGATGCAGATCAACCTCAACTTCGCCATGTCTGATATGGAGGAACCCCTCAGCAAGGTCTACGTCCTGGCTTCGGTCTTGTCCCTCGATACTGAAAAGGAAATAGCGATTCTGAGCGCGTCGACCCAGCGTGAGGTCTATGAATTGATGTTCAAATATCTCAACTATGAGGTTCAGGTCCTGGAACTTCGCAATCGCATTTCCAGTCAGGCCCAGTCAGAACTGACCCGGGCTCAGCGGGAGTTCCTCCTCCATCAACAGATGCGCGCCATTCGCGAGGAACTGGGGGAAGACCGCTCTGAACAGAGCGAAACCCAGGAATTGCGGAAACAAGTCGAGAAGACCGACCTGCCGGAGAAAGTGGCCCGCGAGGTCGAAAAAGAGCTGCGACGCCTGGAGCGCATGCCGACCTCCCTTCCCGATTATCAGGTCACGCGGACTTACATTGAACTGGTGCTCGATCTCCCCTGGATTGAGCAGACTGAAGATATCCTCGATTTGGACCGCGCCCAGGAAATTCTTGATGAGGATCATTTCGGCCTCAAGGACGTCAAACAACGCATTATCGAACACCTGGCTGTGCGCAAACTCAACCCCGAATCCAAAGGTCCGATCCTCTGCTTCGTCGGCCCGCCGGGGGTTGGCAAGACCTCCGTCGGTCGCTCCATAGGCCGCGCCATGGGCCGCAAGTTCGAGCGTATGAGTCTTGGCGGCCTCCACGACGAAGCGGAGTTGCGAGGTCACCGCCGCACCTATATCGGCGCCATGCCGGGGCGCATCATTCAGGCCATTCGCCGCACCGGAGTAAAAAACCCCCTCCTCATGCTGGACGAGGTTGACAAGTTGGGGCAGGATTTCCGGGGCGATCCGGCCGCGGCGCTGATGGAGGTTCTCGATCCGGAGCAGAACGTCGAATTTCATGACAACTATCTCGACCTTCCCTTCGATCTGTCCGAAGTCTTTTTCATCACCACTGCAAACACCACCGACAGCATCCCCAAACCGCTTCTCGACCGCATGGAGGTGATACGCCTGCCCGGCTACAGCGACGAGGAAAAACGTGAGATTGCCATCCGCTACCTGCTGCCTCGACAAATCACCCAGGCCGGCCTCAGTCCCGAAAATCTCCTTGTTTCCGACGACAGCCTGGCCTACATTATCCGCCGCTACACCCGTGAGGCCGGGGTCCGGGAGCTGGAACGCGTGCTCGGACGCATTGCCCGCAGGGTTGCGACCCGTGTCGCACGGGGTGAGACGGTACGCGAAGAAGCAAGCAGGGCGCGCCTCACCGAGCTGATTGGGACAGAACAGTTCTATGCCGAGCAGGCCCGCTCAGACCTCCTTCCCGGTGTCGCCGCAGGGCTTGCCTGGACTGATGCAGGGGGTGAGGTCTTGTATGTCGAAACCGCCCTTCTTTCCGAAGGGAGGGACCTTATCCTTACCGGTCAGCTCGGCAACATCATGCAGGAATCAGCCAAGGCGGCCCAGAGCTACATCTGGTCGCGGGCCGATGAGCTTGGCATCGATAAAGGAGTCTTTCACAAAAGCGGTGTTCACCTCCATGTCCCGGCTGGAGCGGTGCCCAAGGATGGGCCCTCAGCCGGAATCTGCCTGGTGGCGGCTTTAGCTTCCCTTTATACGGGTCTTCCGGTACGCAGCGACACGGCCATGACCGGGGAGATCACCCTGACCGGCCTGGTTATGCCGGTGGGAGGGATCAAGGAGAAAGTTCTTGCTGCCCATCGTGCCCGGATTTTTCGCGTCATTCTGCCCAAAGAAAATGCGAAAGAGCTGGAAGAGCTGCCCGAACATGTGCGGGATGAAATGACTTTTATTTTTGTCGAGCGAATTGAGGAGGTCCTGGCGGACGCTATTCCGGTCTTGTCCGAAGAGGTGAAAAACCGGGCGGTCACCTGAGCGGGATTTATCAAGCTTGCATCACGGAACTAATCATGGAAGATCATTTGAGAAAATCAAAACAGAGGCTGTTGATATCGCTGGTCTTTCGCTTTGTATTGCTGGTCCTGACGGTTGTCCTGCTCTTTATCCTGTTCAAATAATAGACGTCAGTTGCAGGGCAGATCTTCCGTGGTTTTTTTATGAGTATAAAAATAATTGTAAACCAGGGTCAGTGCCACGGCGAAAACAGCTGAAGCCACACCAATGAGGACATTGTAGAAAGCCGGAGCCGCCAGGGAAAGGCGGATCAGCAAGGTTGCCAGGGCATAGCCCGAGTTGCGGAAAACGCCCCGGAACTCGGGAAGAAAACACTGGGCAATAAGAACCAGCAGGATATCGCTGAAGATCAGTACCGTATAAAAATGCTGGAAAAAGTGGAAAAACAGCCCGCCTGTAAGCAATAGCCAACCACTATATACAGCCATCCCCGCAAATATGACCAGCAGGATCAGGGCCACCGATTTTTTGGCGGCAACAAACCTGTCTCGGGTAAGTCCCGGCGGGAGGGTTTCCTGCGACTTCTCCAACAATATGGTGTAAAGACCCAGAAGAGCAAAAATGACAATGGCCCCTCCCCCGTCGGCCAGAATTCGCCACAGCACGTCAACCTGACCGTTAAAGGCAATCGGCTCCGGCAGGGCGGCAAATTCCTTAAAGGAGGATCTGACAAGGATCAGGGCGAGAATCTCGAACTGCTTTCCCAAAGATTTTGAGACCGAACAGGGCAGGGTGAATATCAGGCTGACGACTTCCAGGGCGAGGACGAAGGTAAAAGCGATATTGATGGCATGATAATGGCTGGTCGGAACCCGTTCCTGAAAAAATCCCGGCAGCAGGCCTTGGCGGTTCAGCTCAATTACAATCAGTGCTGCGATGAAAGAAAGAAGCAGGGTGCCGGTCACGACTTTCTGGGTCCGCTGCTTTTCCCAGGAGGTGTCCAACCGGTCGAAAACTCTGGTTACAGTATTGAAAACGGCATTCATAATTTCAGTACGCACACAAACAGAATTAACTTCCTTCCAATATCTCTTTCTACTAGCTTTGCAGGGGAGAAAGCAAGAGATAAAGTCCTGTTGCCCCATTTCCACGTTTGATCAAAATCGCGTAACTCATTGTCGGAACAGTCCTTTTCATAAAAAATCGGTCCGGCCCTCTGCTGATGCCGCCTTTTCCTCCCCATTTGAGCGGGTCAAAAACTCTGATATAATTTTAGAGGGAAAACCTTCTGTCTCAGCCAGGAAAGGAGGAGCCGTCATGGGCAAAAAAGAGCGTAGAGAACTCAGGAATATCGAGCCAGAAGGGCGCTGGTTGTCACCTTTCGAAGAAATGGAGCGGCGTTTCGAAGACATGGAAAACTGGGTGGAGGGGATCTTTGGCCACCCCTTGGGACGGCCCATTCACCGTCATGCATGGTCAAGGTTTCCTCGTTTTCGGGAATCCCAGCTTTCGGTGGATGTTTTCGAGGAAAAAAACGACTTGGTGATCAAAGCCGAGGTTCCGGGCATTGAGAAAGGAGATCTGGACATCAAGATTTCGGAAAACGTGATTACAATCTCCGGCGAAAAGAAACGCGAAGAGAAGGTGGAGGAAGAAGACTATTATTTCCATGAACGTGCCAGTGGCTCTTTCCGGCGCCAGATCCCCCTGCCTCAGGGGACAGATGCAGAAAAAGCAAAAGCCACTTTCCAGGATGGGGTCCTGGAGATTCGCATGCCAAAAACCGAAGAGGCCAAGGAAAAAGTGAAAAATGTTCCCATTCTCTAAAGCGCTATCAGAGGGATGTGGAGACAGTAAAATTGGCTGGCAACAGGAGTGGTTCCCCTGCTGAAAACACCTACCAAGGAAACCGAACAATTAGGAGTTTTTTCGGGTGAAATAAACAGGCACTGGCCTGTTTTTCTTTTAAGGGCTGCACAGATGGAGGAAATTTTAATCGCCTACAATTAGTTTAAGGAAAATGGTTCTCGGGGGTTGACTCCTTGACAAACATGACTATTTTGGTAATAATTAAAATTAAATCTGAATACTCATAGTTAAGGTTAAGAAATGAATGCTTTTGAAGCTCAAAAACAAGTGGATACCGGGATCGTTCAATTGACAAAACCGGGTGGAGAGATCTTCCGTTTTATTATTTTCAACTCCCGGGTCCAGGCTCTTACTCTCAACGATCTGCCTCTGGAAGATGGGGATGAGCGTGGGCCCTCTCATGAGGATCTCAGCAATAACCGCTGGGAAATCTACCACGCCTGCAAGCTGCACACGAAGCAGGGTGCGCCTCTCTGGTTTACCGGGTTTCGGATGCTTTAAGGGCCGTTATAGCGTGATGCACGGAAAGGGGTTTAATAGTATGGCAAAAATGATCTCCCGTGAGGATTTCGAAAAGGAAAATCGCCCCGCCGGAGGTCTTTTATTACGGTGGCAAGGTCAGCAACGGCTGAGAAAAGACCACGGATATTTAATTAGAAATAGACCTGACCCCATTTATTCACAATGAATATGACGATCAGCGATAAGCCCCTTACAAGGGGCCCTGATCAGCCGGCTTGCCGCCGATGAAATTTCCCAATTGGCCCAAACTGCGCCTATAGGCTTTTTCACTATTGTAGCCGTGCTTGCCAAAGGGACGGAGCTTTTCAAGCCAGTGCATTTCCAGTTTGGCCAGCGCGCGCTCGATATCGATGCCCTGGCTCGGTTTGCCGAGCACCTCAAGGATGGAAAATTCGAAATTTTCAGCACCGAATTCATTGAGATCCTTTTGCATTTCCCGGTTGAAAACAATCTTTCCCATGCGCAGTTGAAAAAGGCGACTGCTACGTGTCCCTTCCAGGTTTGTGGTGCTATCGACATAAAGCTTGCCGTTGACCTTGTTGCGAAGCTGATAGATCCCCATTTCGGGGACGTTCTGTTTATACTCTCTTTTGATTTCCGCCCGCCTGTTCTTTTCCATGTTTCTCACCTCGTCCCTGGCTGTAATTGGTTCCGAAAGTTGAGATTCTTGAGCGCCAACACCTTGCTCCCGCCAATAGGTTAAACCGTCCCGCCGGATCAACTTTTCGTCCACCAAAAGACGTCGGATGGTGCAGTAGTCATCAAAAAGGGGCTTGATGATAGCGGTGACCTCCTCTTCGCTGTAGCGGCGCTCCGACTGGAAAAGAAGGGAAAACTGTTCCAGGACAATGCGGCGCTTTTTGTGCTGGGCAGGCAGTTTTTCCAACCGGCCATGGCGGAAAAATGAACCCAGCACCTTGCGCTTGTACTCCTCCATTCTTTGGACCTGCACCTCCTTGCCGGCGGGAACGGCTGAGACAATTTCACGCAGGGTTGTATCAAACATCCGGGTATTAGCCTCAATGACCACATAATATTGCTCTTTACGGGTACTGACGAGCCCGGCCTTCTCCAGTTTTCGCAAGTGAAATGAAACGGTGGATGGCGCCAAAGCATGACGTTTGGCTATCTCCTCGGCGTATTGAGGACGTTCCAGAAGAGAATGGACGATGGACAGACGCGATTGGTCGGCCAGGGCTTTAATGATTATCAGACTCTGTTCGAGCTTCATAACGGGGCTCCTGTTTCGATAGTTATCGAAACATAATAATTCCCCCCGAAAAATCTGTCAAACTATTTTTGTGTTTATAGAAACAAAAATATTGACCCTTCAATTTTTCTATGACTCAGAGAGATAAATTCCAACCCCGGCGTCTTGCCCTTCAATTAATTTCACTGAATGGCAAATTTATTCCGCACTTTTCTTCGAAATTTACCGGTGATAATTGTTCAATTGATTTGTTTGAGCAGAGGACCGGAGCTTGACTTGTAAGAAATTAAACAAAAACAGGGAAGGCCTTTTTTCGATGCTGCCTGGCAGAAAAAAAGAAGTGATTAGACCAGATTTAATACATCAATATTCATAAGGGGCTAAAGGAAAAGGCGATCAGAAACGGCCGCGAACTCATTGGCCGCTGACTGACGACAATGCAGACACTGTTCTTCCGTCAAATTGGTTATTTCCCAGGCTGAGGGATCAACGGCAAAAGCCCCTTCACCAAAAATACCCTTTTCCAGTGACGACTGAACCAAAAGTGAACTAAGATGCAACAAAGCCGTTCCCATTGCACAAAAATTTGCCTTGCCGGGCTCCAGGTGAAACTGGATGGTGATCTGGATACTTTTTGGCAGATCCCAGTGCCTCATCATATAGCCACCTATTTCAGCGTAATCAAAACCGAGCAGATCCCTTTCCACCTGATACAAAGGCCGCCCAAGCTTCTTTGCCTCAAGAAGAGCCGTTTGTGCCTCTTCGGGGATGGCTAAATACATGCCCAAATGACCAAAATCATGCAGCAGGCCAATGGCAACAAGCCGATCACTATCCGTTGGCGCGCACTCTAAAGCAAGCTTTTTGGCTGTCAAGGCACAAAAAAAGCTTCCCTCCCAGAACTTTTTCATGTTCATCACATTATGCTTAATCCCCTCAAAAGCTTCAGTTACGGAAGCACTGAGGACGATGTCATGGACTTGATGAATTCCGAGCATGCTGACGGCATGACGAACAGTTTCAATTTTTTTGGTTCCGCGGTACAGCGGGCTGTTGACGACCTGGAGAAAACGGGCGGCCATTCCCGGGTCATGTTCCACTAAAAGAGAAACATCCGCCATGGAATAATCGCAACTTTCTATTAATCCCTTCAGTTTAATATAAATTTCAGGGAGGGAAATTGGCTTTAAAGATTTAACAATTTTTTGGAACATTGTTGGCGGCCCTTTTAAAAACCGAGTTGATAAAAATTCATTGCCATCAGGTTTTGCAAAATTTTTCATCATATTTTGGAGCACCGGAGAGCTGAAATTAATAGTCTGGAAAAGAAATACAGTCCAGGATTACCAGATTTAGTCGGATGTTTTTCCTCAACGTCTTCCGCGGCCACTTCGAAACTCAAATTGTGAGCCATGGAATTGACTATCCTGGTCATTTTATTAGTATATTTGACCTTATTAATCTAGCTGATAAGAGATATATCAATTTTTATACCAGATAGTGAAATATTCGATAAATAAGCTAATGAGATTAAACAGAGCCTAAATCGCCCCTGATGCTACCAACCTTATTCCTCGATCCGGAAAAGGGGTTCACGTAGTTTTTTTATATGGGGGAAGGATTTCTTAAGAAACCTTGCCGGGAAGGAAAACAAAAGGGACCAGCATTTCAGCCAGTCCCCTTTTGTTTAATTATGGCGGAGAGGGAGGGATTCGCCCACTTCGTCGTCGGCCTCGTGCCTCCTCCTGCGTAGGCTCACCTGCACTCGCTTCCGCGGACCTCCTGTCCGCTCATCTGCCGCCGGCAGCGCTCGCTCCGCTTCGAATCCCTCTTGAGATTTTTAAATAACAAAAGGGACCAGCATTTCAGCCAGTCCCCTTTTGTTTAATTATGGCGGAGAGGGAGGGATTCGAACCCCCGGTGGGTTTCCCCACAATTGATTTCGAGTCAATCACCTTCGACCACTCGGACACCTCTCCGCAAGGTCCATCTTTCAGAATCTATTAACAGTTTTTCCCCCAAGGCGCAACAAAAAGAAAAACCGCCTCGGCCGCTCAATCCCGATCATTTTT
This sequence comes from Deltaproteobacteria bacterium, assembly GCA_016934985.1. Taxonomy (GTDB): domain Bacteria; phylum Desulfobacterota; class Desulfuromonadia; order Desulfuromonadales; family JAAYDE01; genus JAFGRU01. Next base: position 2,920 of record JAFGRU010000022.1, on the reverse strand, counting down.
CTTGCGCTGGCGAAGCTTTGAGAAAAACCCGCTCAAAATTTGGCTGCAGGCCTCTTCCTCAACCCCTTCGGTCACTTCCACCCGGTGATTGAAGCGTTCATCCGCAGCCAGGTTATAAATGGAACCGGCCGCGCCAACCCGGGGATCTCGGCAGCCGTAAACCAGACGGGGAATGCGGGCGAGGATAATGGCCCCCATGCACATGACACAGGGTTCGAGGGTAACGTAAAGGGTGCAGTCGCACAGCCTCCAGAATCCAATATGTCGAGCCGCTGCGCGGATGGCGATCATCTCGGCATGGTCGGTTGGGTCCTGGCTGGTCTCCCGCAGGTTGCAGCCGCGCCCGATTATCGCGCCGTTTTGAACGATGACCGCGCCCACCGGGACTTCGTCCAGGTCAGCGGCCTTTTGTGCTTCACGGAGGGCCTCCTCCATGAATATTTTGTCCTGGTTGTGCAAAAAAAGTCCTTCGGATCAGCTTAGCTTGACGATTCCATTCATTTTTAGCATTTAAATTGGGCGAACTCAAGCCGCCGGAATCAAATACTCTCTGGCGCAGAATTTTCGAAATAGCCGAGGAAACAGAAGCTCAAAGGAGGGCGCCAGGTAAACTGTACCCGAAACTCGCCAAGAATGGATGGCAGACCTCAGGACAATCCCCTGATACCTCTTGCAGCTTACCGATCTCATGATTGCCTGTGGCTATGCAGGCTGTAAAGCCGAATAAGCCCGTGCAAGGTGTCCATATATGGTGTGGCGATGCCGATTTTGGCGGCGATTTCGCGGGGAGCTGCGATGAGGGTATCGATTTCGAGCGGCCGGCCGGCTTCCGCGTCCTGCAGCATGGACGTCTTAAAAGCCCCAAGCTTGCGGGTGACTTTCATTCGGTCCTCGCCGCTTTCCGAGATGGGACATCCAATGCGGCTACCAATCTCTGCTGCTTCGGCCATCACTGCCAGCACAAAGGAATTGACGAGCGGGTCATCGAGAATGTCTTCGGTAGTCGCGCCGGTCAGCGCCGAGATTGGATTTATCGTCATGTTGCCCCAGAGCTTGTACCAGATGTCCCGTTGGATCTTTCGGCTGATGGTCACATCGAAACCCGCTCCCGCAAGCACGTTACGGATCCGGTGCACACGAAAGGAATCGCTCCCGTCCGGCTCGCCAATAATAAGGCCGTTGCCGCTGTGGTGGCGAATGAAACCAGGCTTCGAAACAGCCGCGGCAGCGTGGACCACGCAACCCAAGACCTGCCTGGTTGGGATGTACGAAGCGACGCTGCCGTCGGGATCGACGGCACGAATGGACATGCCTGCAATCGGCCCGCCCAATCCTTCTGCGAACCACCAGGGCACGCCATTCATGGCAGGCAGGACGACCGTATCGGGGCCAATCATCTTTGAAACGACGGGAGCTACAGGGGCAAGCGCCGGTTCCTTCACCGCAATGATGACGAGATCCTGCAAGCCCAAATCGCCCACATCATCACTCACAGAGACCTCGCCGGTTTCCGTCTTACCGCCGATGGACATTCGCAAGCCGTTGCGCCGGATTGCATCAAGGGTGGCGCCCCGCGCAAACACACAGACCTCTTCTCCGGCTTGCGCGAGGCCAACCCCCAGCCATCCTCCGATTGCTCCGGCTCCGACAATCGCGATCTTCATGACTCACCCCTATTTCCCCGCCATCGCAACCTGGCGAAACGTATTGGCGAAGCATCCCCTGAAAAGGGACAGGTCGAAACTTGAGCAAAAAACCTTGGCAAGAAAGCCCCTGACAGGAGCGGTTGACTCTGCTCTCGAATATTTCTTTGGGGACGGATAAAACTCACCCCTCCCACAAGCTCAAAAAAACAAGACAGGTGCAATGTAGTCTAGTGGCGATTATCGGTCAAGAAATTCGGGGGTCCGACAAATTAGCTCGGGTTTATTCAGGGGCAGAAGAGAGGCCCAGGTGATCGAGTTCTACCAATCCCCGGCTATAAGAAAAAGCCATCTGATCATGTACTCAGATGGCCCTGGTTTTGTCGTCAGAATTTTACGGTTTCAGGAGAATGCTGGATCAAACATAAAAAACGGTATGTTTTTACTTCTTTTTCAAAACGGGGGAACCCCGAGACAATTATCAGCTTGCGAGCCGCTTGACATATTGATTCAATTCGATGATGCAAGCATCGACAACAGAGGAGGCATTGGGCCAGCTCGATTGGAGACATCTATTGACATTTATTATCCGATTGACAAGTTCCTCCCTGGAAACATCTTTAAGAACTTCCTCATAATGCTTTTCCATTTCCATCTTCTTCTGATCTGATAAAAACATTTTTCATTCCTTTCCAATTTAAGAAGGCAACCATTCACTTTTTCTTTGATGACTTTGCTGAACGGTTACTTAAAAACAAGACCAAAGGGTTTCTTTCGACTAAACGAAAAAACCTTATCAATAAAAAACAAACCAAGTCAATCAAAAATTAATTAAATAAATTAGACACTTATGATTATTTTTGAGCCTCAAACTGAGTCGCTAATTTTAAAAAAGTGTTTTAAATTTTGCCCGTCTGTTTCGGCTGAAAATCGCTGGGCAGGAGAAGCTCGGATTGGCAGTTGGGGACGTTTTTGATAAATCACCCTGGGTTGCCATCAACTCAGGGTGTTCTTGGAATATCGAGACAAGTATTTCTGCGCATGAAAAGGGAACAACCACAGGGGGGGTGATAAGTCGACCAACCACCATCGCCCCAACCCCTCCTCCTGCATACGAAGCACTTGCCTGATTCTGCCCTAAGAGTCAAACGGTGATTTGACCTCTTCTTTTTGTTTGGAGTTCCAACTTGGGTTATCAGTTTTTCAAAAAGCGTTTTAGGCTTTGGCCGTCTTTTTTTCTAAAAACCGGCAGATAGTAGAAATTTGAAATGGCGGTT
>JAFGRU010000021.1 GCA_016934985.1 Deltaproteobacteria bacterium | reverse complement strand
TGTCGTCAGGATCGGTGATGCCAAAGTTGGCGCCACCCAGGGTGAACGTTTCACCTTCGTTAAGGGTCAGGCTGGCGCTGTCGAGGACCGGGGCGGTGTTGACCTCATTGACCGTAATGGTGAAGGTTTCACTGTCGGAGAGATCGCCGTCGCTGACGGTGACGGTCACGCTATGATCACCGTTCTGAGCCTCCGTAGGTGACCAGGAGAACGTCCCCGTCGAGGCGTTGATCGTCATGCCGGCGGCAGTCGAGGTGGCATCCAGGGAATAGGTCAGGGTGTCGGCGGGCAGATCGGCGTCGCTGGCCGACGCGGTGAAGGTCAGGGTCGCGCCCTCGTCGACACTCTGGTTGGCGATGGCCGCCAGCAGCGGCTCATCGTTGGCCGCTGTGTAGGTAATGGTTGCGGCAAACGTGTTCGAATCACTGTCACCATCATTGACGGTTACGCTGAAGGCTGGAGCAACTTCATTGCCGTCGTCGACAAACTGTACCAGGCCACCGGTAAGATCCGCGCTGGTAAAAGTGGTGATGGCAACACCAACATTGCTGGAGAGCTGGAAGTAACCGCCGCTGATCCCACTTAAAGTATAAGTAAAATTGCTGTCGTCCGGATCAGTGATACCAAAGTCCGCGTCGCTCAGGGCGACCGTCTGCCCTTCAATCACAGTCAGGGCGGCACTGTCGATTACCGGAGCGTCGTTGGTCGTGGTATAGGCAATTTGTAAATTATGAAAATCGATGGAGGCCGAGTCTCCCAGCGGATCAAAATCAGAATCATCTCCCTCCTGGATACCCAGCAGACGCACCCAGATTGTCCCCCCACAATAGGATGAGATGTCCTCCTGAAATGAGATGGGGTCCTGTAGCGTTGATAAGTCAGAATTTAAATAGAAGGTATTAAGGGTTACCCAACTACCATCTTCGCCGGTGCTGCTGACCTCAAGACTGACTCCGAAACCATGTTGCTCACCACCGGAAAACACGACATCAAGCGACAGAGTGGCTGATACAGCGACCGGCAAATCCGCCTGGCGTTTCACACCATAATCTACTATGTCGTCTACAGCATCGTCGCCACCTATGCTTAGTTTGCTTCCATCAAATATAACGGCATCGTAGCCACCCACCCCGCTCAGTATTTCCCATGAACTACTCCACTCGTCTGTTCCGTCGCTGTTATTATATGGACTTCCGCTATATGCAAAATTATCACTAATGGTGTGTTCACCCAACAGGCGAATCCAACTTTCCTGTGCGTCGGAACCGACCGGACTTTCTGTTTCAATGGCACCTGAGGCATATTCCAGGTCCCAGTCGCCGCCGAGGCTTTCGTGACCGGTCGGGTCTTCGGAGGCGGCGACATCAACGCCGGCCAGCGCGGCAATGTCATTCAGCAGGCTTTGTCCGGCATCGTCGGCGGCGATGTTGCAACCGTAAAAAAGGAAGTCCCCGCTATCGGTCAAGGCGTCACCCCACCCGGCAACCGCCTCGCTGTTCAGTTGCAGGGTGTTGTGGTTGAGGAAGGTATTCCCCAGGTTGATCTGTCCATCGGCCCCATGGCTGATGAAATGTACGGCCGCCAGGTCCGAACGCTGAGCAAGAATTTCACTGACTTGCTCGATGCCGTCGCGACCGGGATCGAGAATAACCAATTCGATGATCCGGTTGGCATCGCCGCCTTCCAGACCGGAAATAAGCAGATCGTAATCCGGAACATTTTCATTGACGAAAACCAGTTCAAGACGTGATTCGGAAGCCGCCTGATCAGCCGTTTCTGCAGATGCTTCGGGCTCGGCCTGAGTCCCGCCGCTCACATCTTCAATCACCACCTGTTCATCAGCGGCAGGCATATCCACGCCGGGAATAACATCTGCCGAGAACAGAACACGTTGTTCCAGCTCTTCGTAACGAAGGATATCGGGATGTTTTTCGGCGGGCTTGTTTACTCTCCTTAACAGGTTGTTGCTATTTCTAAACACGCTTATTCCCTTCAGGAGTAATGATTTTTACCAAAAACCGGTAAATGTAAGGAAAATAGACCGCTGCTAATCAAATTGGTTTTTTTAACGTTGAGGAAAGGACCTTTTCAGACTCAATGGTTTCTTACATCAAACTTTTTGCATCATTAGCTTAATTCCTATTGGCCTGATTCAATAGCGACAGGAGCTGTCATCTTCTCAGCCTCATCAGCTTTGTCATCGATCTCAAATCGAACCAGACATCTCAGGCCGCTCGGCATTTGCTGTTCGGTGTTGGGCAGTTCCAGGCGCACCCCATAGGTGTTGCTTGGGGAATCGATTACTTTATCGACAATGGTTACAGTTGCCCTATGCTCACCGTATTGAGGAAATTCCGGGACAATAGTCGCGGTCATGCCGGGTCTGATTTTGCCGAATATCCGGGCTGGGACAATCACCTCGACTTTTAACGGATCAATCTGCGCCAATCGTAACAAGGGTTGGGTATTGACATATTCTCCCCTTGACACATAGCGTTCTATCACCACCCCGGAAATGGGGCTTTTTATCTCGCGCAGGGCCAGTACGGCCTGTGCCCTTTTCTGCTCAAGTTCGGCCAACTTGAGGTTTTTCTCCGCTTTCCCGAGGCGGTATCTGGTCCTGATGATTTCGGTTGCGGCCTGGTCCTTGTCGTGGGCGGAAATCGCAGTCAAGGCTCTGATTCGGTCATGCACCCGTTGGGCAAACTCCAGTTGGGTCTTCTGAAGTTTGATTTCTTCATCCAAGGTCGCCATGACGCTGGCTTTTTTGAACGTCGCCCGTTCAACCGAAGATTCCAGCTCAACCAGTATCTGCCCCTGTTTGACAGGACTGCTGCGATCAACCGCCACTTTGGCGACGATCCCTTCGGCCGGGGAGCCGACCTCGACGACCTCGTACGGTTTGATCAATCCGTCGTACTCCACTGTCCCGGCCCACCCATGGCTGATTGACACCAAAATAAGGACCATAATTATCAGGGGGAAAAAGAATCTTTTAGGCGGAATGGACATGATCACTTGGTCTCCTGATCCGGAAAGATCGAAAAATAAAACACTAATCACTAAATCGGTTTTTGGATATTGTTGTTAAACTGTTATTCCAAATTTCCACTGAAAGCCATCAACCTGCCGGTCTGCCGATCAAGTTGCAGCAGGGTACGTCGTGCCTCGCGATGCCGGCATTCAATTCCCTTCTGAACCTGTCTGATGAGGTAAAGATTGAGTTTGCTCTGAAACAAGGTGCCTTTGCCCAAACAGCGGCGTAAAAATTTGATCAGCTGCGGATGACAGTTCCGGCGCACCGTATCATCCTCGAGCGAAAGGATGGTTTGATGACTGCCGGGATCGCCCTGGCGGGCACAGCGACCGGACAGCTGCCGATCAATGCGTTTAGACTCATTACAGCAGGTGGCGATGACATGTAAGCCGCCCAGTTCGGCAACACCGCAGCCAAGGGGGATGTCTGTCCCGCGGCCGGCCATATTGGTGGCCACTGTAACCTGTTGGAGATTTCCGGCGGCGGCGATGATTGCAGCTTCGTTCTTATCCTGGCGGGCATTAAGTACCTGATGGGCGATCCCGGCCTCAGTCAGCTTGTGGCTCAGCAACTCGGAATCGGCCACCGAACCGGTGCCGATCAGGACGGGTCGATTTTGATGCCGCATCTCTTTGACCGAGGCAACGACTGCCGCCCATTTTTTTTCCGTTCCCGAGTAGACACGTGGGGGCAGTTCTCGACGGCGGCTGGGGCGGCGCAGCGGAATCCGTTGTACCCGGAGGTCATATATCGACCAGAGTTCGGGTCTGACTTCGCGGGCCGTGCCGGTCATCCCGCTGAGGCGCAGGTAACGGCGGAAAAATCGCTGATAGGTCAAGCGTCCCAACTGCTCCCGTGCGGCCGTAAGGGTGCAGCTTTCCTTTGCTTCGACCAGTTGGTGCAAGCCACGCTCCCAGGCGCGGTCAGGCATCCTCCGTCCGGTATTGGCATCGATGATCAGAACCTTGCCTTCCTGCACCAGGTAATCACTATCCTTGTGCAGCAGATATAGGGCATGCAGTGCCTGGCGGACCAGTTCTTCGCGTCGGCGGGCATTTTGCCAGAAGTTTCCTGGAACCGGTTGGATATCTGCGAGTTTCCGTTGTCCTTCCAGGCTGAGCTGAACCTGGTGTTGGGAATGATCAAGAAAAAAATCACGGTTGTTTTCCAGTTGTCTGGCCAGATCCAGAACCTGTTCATAAACAGCCTGTTCCGCCGTGCTGTCGACATCGCGGGTCAGAATCAGCGGCGTGCGGGCTTCGTCGATCAGGACACTGTCGGCCTCGTCGACAATGGCGAAGCAGAGACCGCGCAACAAAAGCCGGGAGAGCCGGTTGTTGTCGGCATAGGCTGATTCCAGCTTGAGACGCAACTGGCTGCGGTTGTTGCCAAGCAGCAGCCGGTCGCGCAGATAATCGAAAGCGACCTGTTTGTTTGTGCAATAGGTAATATCACGGGCGTATCCGGCTCGCCGCTGCTCCGGTCCCATGTCCTGGGTGACCGTTCCGACCGTCAGGCCGAGTGCCCGATAGAGCGGTTCCATCGTTTTGGCGTCCCGTTCCACCAGGTATTCGTTAACGGTGATGACATGGGTGGGAATGCCGGCCAGGGCGGCTGTCGCCGCCGCCAGGGTTGCCGCCAGGGTTTTACCTTCGCCGGTCTCCATTTCCGCCAGCCTTCCCTGCAGCATTGTCCATCCCCCCATCAGCTGGGAATCGTAATGTCGCAGTTGAATTGTCCGTCCGGCCAACTCGCGGATCAGGGCAAAGGCCTCGATGCAAAGTGAATCACTCAACCCGCAACGGTGGAGCTGGCGGTGCAGGTCCACCAGCAGCTTTTCGAGTTGCGTGCTGTCAAGGGCGGTCAATAACTCTCCGCGGCGGTTGATGGCGGCGGCAACTTTGTGCAAACCGGACTCGCGGTCGATAATAAGCCGGCCCAGTTTTCCTTTCAGAACACTGAAAGGGCGCTCTAACCATCCGTTTTCCCGCTCATTTCGTTCCGGGTAGTGACCGGAAATCAGCCCTGGGCGCATGGCTCCAGTTGTGGCTGCCAGCGAAGGACTAAACATAAAACTTCCTTAAGAAAAGCTGTCTCAAACTGCGGTACCATTGCATGGCCAATGGCATGCTGCCATGCTCGAAACGCACATAGACCCGGCCGCCGATGTGGGGATCTTTCACCTCATCCGGAAGACTGAGATCAAGTTGGAAAATGCTGTCCAGAGCACGCAACTTTTCCGGATCGCTGGGATCGATGGGAATCGATCCCCCGCCGGCTGTTCCCAGAGCCGCTGACGGCAGGGTTAGGTCCGCTGCCGGGATGATTCGTTCGATACTTGCTTTCAACGGTATTGCCACCTCTTCGGCCAGACGGACCTCTACCCTGGTTACCCGTTTTCGGAGCAGGCCGATATCAGCCTGGCTGACCACGGCCCGGATCGTCGGACGATGGTCGGCGACAATGTAGCCGAGCAGTTCTCCCTGCCTGACAAAATGTCCGGGCAGGTTGCGTTCATTGAGGAGAATAAATTTCCCCCTGGCCGGGCTGCGCACAAGAAGGTTCTCCAATTGCTCCTCGATCTGGCACAGGTCCCCTTTGGTCCGTTCTATTTCTTCAAGGAACATCTTGCGTTTTAACCGCTCGTGAAGCGGCTGGGCATTATAGCCGGCATAAAGTTCTTCCAGCCGTGCCCGGTAGATGTCGACTTCCGCTTCAAGAAAAGGATTACTTCCCTTGAGCAAGGCCGCATCTTTTTCAACAATTTTCTTGACCGGCTGCAGAACTTCAACAACCTCGCATTCGGTTCCGGCCCGGATCACCGATTGCTCAGGTAGCCAGATTACGCCCTGAGTTGTTGTCCAAAGGGGCATCGGGAAGACAAATAGCAGCAGTAGCAGCCCTGATATTGTCCCACCTCCGATAGCCATCAGCCGGGATCTCCGGTACCGCACCGCGGGACTGCTTAGAAAGCGGGACATGCCGCGAAGCGTGGGCAGGATCAAGAGGCTGACGGTGCCCCACAAAGCGATCAATATACCGACAACAAAAAAACGGCTGCTGACCAGCCACACCAGCCCGACCAGAACTGCGATGCGGTAGCAGCAGGATAATGGCCCATAGACCAGGAACCAGATTCTTTCGCTGGAAGCGGTGACCGGTGATTCAGCTGTTTCAATACCGAGGAGATGTCGCTGCACGAGATAGCCGAGATAACGGTTGGCACGCTGTCCCAGATTGGGGATCTCCAGGAGATCAGCGAGTATGTAGTAACCATCGTAGCGAAGCAGGGGATTGCCGTTGAACAGCAGGGTCGAGACCCCGCCGATGAGCATGACGTTATAGCTCAGGGCACTGACCAGGCCGGCTTCCACGTTCAACCAGACAAAAAGCGCCAGGGAGGCCAGCAGCAGTTCGATCATCATTCCCACGGCGGCCACGGCAATCCGGCGCTGCTTTTCAGGAAAAGAGGCGGATGCGGTGGCATCCACATAGGGGATTGGTGTCAAGGCCAGCAGCATGATGCCAAGTTCATGCACCTCGCCGCCCCATTTTTTCACCGCAAAGGCATGGCCGAACTCATGGAGTATTTTGACCAGTGGGTAGGTGATCCAGGCCAGCAGCAGGTTGCTAGGCAAAAATAGCTGATCACCGAGACCGGAGGAAAGTTCAGGCCAGTTCATAACTGCTGCGGCCAGGGCTGTCATCACGATCCCCAACCAGGCGGCCAAAGCGCCGCGGGTAAATAGAGGCGCCGTGAGAAAGCCCCATTTTTTCAGAAATCGGTCAGGATCGCAGAGCGGGAGACGCAGAAAAAACGGATTGGAAATCCGCTGCTTCCAACTGTTGATCGGTGTCCCCTGGACTTGTCGGAACAGTTCTACCGTGCTGGGAAGGATGTCGCTCTGGATCAAGTCAGCATCATGCAACAGTCCAAGTAGCCGGATCACTTCATCCTGAGTTGGAATCGCGCCGCCGGGCGACTTGTTGGCATTGTCCCAAAGCTGCTGCACTGTCCGCTGACCGTCCATCTGGCCGATCAGGCTGTAGGCCGCTGAATTGAAACGATGGTGACGTCCGTTGAGGCTGTTGCGCAGCACATACCATATCTCTCCCCGGTAAACATGCCGGGAAATAACTGTGTTGTCGCGTAAAATTACACTTAGATTGGCGACGCGATACCAGTATGTGCTGAACAAAGATTCGCTCATTGCTTCTTTTTAGGGGAAACGGTTCCACACGAACAACTGCAGCCATTCAACCAGCCGCCGGGTCCAGATCCAGAGCAGTTTTTCCCGCCCGACTTCAATTCTGGCGATGCCCTTCATGCCCGGGCGGAGAAGATCGGAGCAGCTTGCCATGACCGCTTCAACACGAAAGTAGTTGCGGCCATTTTCCACCGAAGAAACTGGAGTCACCCGGTCAATCCGGATTTCAATCAGTTGATCAGGAATACCGGAGAGCCTGATTTGTCCTTGTTGACCTACTGAAATCGTACCAATATCGCGATCATCAACTTTCAAAACAGCCCGGTATTCACCAATCGGCGCCACTTCAAAAAGGACTTCGCCCCGCTCTGTCGGTGAACCGAGCGACTGGCTGAGATCGCCCTTGACTATCAACCCGTTAAGTGGAGCAACAAGTCTGGTACGCTCCAACTGCTGCTGAACCAGTTTTAATTGCGCCTCGGTCTGAAGGCGTCTGGCATTCAAAATTGAAACTTCGGCGCGATCGAGGCCGGCCAGAGCTTTGCGATATTCCTTAAGTAGTTGGGCGCGTTGACTTGTCCACTTGCGCTGTTCGAGAAGCAGTTCCCGGTCATCCAGGGTAGCCAGCAAATCCCCTTCGCGCACCAGGTCGCCAGCCCGGGCATGGGCTTCCGCAATGTATCCCTGCTGTGGCGCAACCACTACCCTGCAGGTCCCTGCTTCAAGTACCGAGTCGCAAGAGATTCGGAAGGTTGAACTGGCCAGGGAGAGCCAGACCAGAAGTACCGCTCCAAGAGCAAAACCTACTTTTATTGGTTGATGTTGGGGGCCTGACAATTTTGCGCAAATGCCCCTGAGGGAATCGACGATTTTGGCTATGAGCGGTTGTTCATCAATCCTGCGCATTTCCAGCACCGGACCAAGCAGCAACCCGATCTGTTGACACTGTTCTACGGTTTCTGCGGTAAAGGGTTTGTCTGCAACACGTTCCATCATCAACACGCCGATCGCTTGACCGTTTTTAATGAGCGGCAACGAGCATATTGCCGGCCCTTGCCCGACTCTTGCCAGTTCGGCGTGAAATCGGGTCACCAGGCCGGAGGTTTCAGAATCAGTTGGGTAGACTACGGCTGTTTGCTGGTCCAGAGCTTCGCTCATCGCATCCCGAATTGCCCGCACCAGGTTTGAGTTCTGATCAACCTTGGTGCTGTGGGATATGGCCTCGACTCGCACCTGCTTGGATTTTAAAAACCCGAGACTCACACGCTGACAGGAAAAGCGTTCGGAAAGTTCATTGGCCACCTCGGTCGCGGCAACTCGATACTGCTCATGTTCGAGCCCGGCGGCAACGAGATCAACCAGGTTGACCAACTGCTCCTTTGCCGCCTGCCCGTGGAGCAGGATGATGGTTTCGAGCCACTTTGCTCCGGTTTTAACCTGGGCCACCGCTGCCTGCTGCATCGCCGGCGAACGACTGGTCATACCGATGGCGATAACACCGAACAACTTGCCGTTAAGAAAAAGAGGATAGGCCAGTGCATCAAGGAGTTCACCAGTCTCTTCAGCTGCATTGTTGCAGGTTTGGATAATGGCTTGTTTTGTATTTAGTGCAGCTTTAGCTGCGCGGGCTAGCAGGGAGTGATCATGTTGGTTGTCCGGCCAATATATTGCTCGGTTGTACGGCCCCTTATCAGGCGGTCCGGTCAGCAACTCAGCATGTATCGATCCGGAAAGCATCAGACACTGTTGAAACAGCCAGGTTCGCAGGATTTTGTCCAATCTACCTCTCAATAGAAAAAATAGGCCAGTCAAATCCTTGTCAAGAGAATTTAATAAATTAATTTTTAGCAAATAAAATGCCAATACCCTTAAAGCGTATTAACTAAAAAAAACTATTGAAATTTTGTTTAATGTGAGGCTTTTTTTGTTTTCCATCAGACAGGCCGCAATTGGTTCGGGAGTATTCTACATGATTGAAATGGGTAAGTTGCGGGGGGATTTAGGGGTTGATCAGATAATCCTGGTGGGAAAACCCCTTAAAAGGAAAAAGGGTTACGAAATTTTCGTAACCCCTTGTTTTTATTTGGCGCGCGATGGGCGACTCGAACGCCCGACCTTTGGCTCCGGAGGCCAACGCTCTATCCAACTGAGCTAATCGCGCTTGATGATCCTGCCTGTGTTTATAGCGTATCTCCCCTGCTTATGCAATATGAATTGAGTTGTGACCCTGCTGGCGCCGTGATTGAAATGGTTTCGGCCGATGGTTCCGTGGTTGGGGGGTGAAGAATATTCTCCCGCATGAGATGGTGGGCCAGGGCCGAGCAGAAAAAGATGCCGAGCAAGGTTATGATGGGAATAATCGTCGGTTTAGGCAGAGGGTTGATAAAAAAGGAGAGGCCGAGCCAGCAGGTTGCGAGAGCAAGCAGGGCGCCAATAATAAAAAGAGCGAGGACCTCTGTGGTTAAAGCGGTCCGGGACAGACTGAAAATTTCAAAAAGCACCAGTGGGGGCCAGAGAATAAGGCCGAGAACCATAAAGATGGGAGCGCCACGGCTGGTTTTTCCGTTATCGGTGGGTGATAGCGGGGCAGGTTTGAATTTATAGCCCAAAACAATTGTAATGCCGGTTGTTGCCAGAGAAAGAGCCAGAAACTGAAAAAATCCGGCAGCTCCGGCCCAGGAAAAGAGGAGGCTTGGCTGAGCTGGAAGCAAAGGCCATTTTTCCGGCGTATAAAGGAGTGCGCCGGCGCAAAACAGGGTTGCCAGGGCCAGGGTCACCATGGCGAGGCCACTGCTGCCGATAAACAGAGGAATCGCCAAACCCTGGCTGCTGCGAAGGAGAAAGCTATAGGTGTACATGGCCAATATCCCGGCAGCAAGAATCGCGAGACAAGAGACCCAGAAAGGCAGGCCAAAAAGCGGTGGCCGGTAGATCAGATGAGTCAGAAACAGTGTCCATCCGACCAGCACCCAAAGAAGAAAACCGAGGGTTTTTTTTAGCAGGACCCCCTGAACCATTTCGTTGGCCATGTGGCCACTGTGGTGGTTTTTACTCAACCCTTCGGTGATGCTCAAACTGAGGGACAGCAGGGACCCACCGAAAAAAAAAGCAAGGGCCGGAAACGGAATGAGGAAAAGAAGCACAAGGCAGAACTTCAGAATGGGGAGATTTTGCAGTGGGATTTCAATCATTCGAGTTCTCGCAGAAGAGGGACTGCATGTTTGAAAAAGCGCTGTTTGAGGAATCCGATTGCTATCAATTATAAAAGGTGAAGAGACCCTTACAAGCTGAACCCGAATTGTTTTTTAAGACTTTTCCTGTCATTGGCAATGGCCTGCCAATTCAAGCTGAACTCGCACCATGCACTTTGACGCCTTACCAGTACTCCTGTAGAAGACGTGGCATTTTTTGACTTGATCAAACAACCCGCATAAAAAATTTTGTGTTGAAGGCTTAAGAACAGAGAGGATTAACGGAGCGATACGGCGCTATCAAAATGCCATCTGTAATGGCCCCCGGCTCTTGAAAACAGCTGGTTCAGGGCTTTGGCGGGAGGCTTATCTCGCCGTATACCGGAATCTGGATTTCTTTCAAAAACGCGCCTGACAGAGGAATAATCACGTATCCATTGACCCTTCGGTTGTCCTCTTTGGGGGTTACCAGGACGGTGACGGTTAGACTTTGCCCCGGGGGAAGGCTGCGCCCGGAAAGGGAGGCCGCCAGTTCCGGGGTGGTGGACAGCGGCTCTTCGAGAAAAATCTGATTTTCGCCGTGATTAACGAGAGCGACCTCTCTTCTGACGGTAATCTCCGGGACCAGCTTAGTGAGACTGACCCGGCCCGGGTGCTGGGTAATCTCCTTTTTGATGATACCCCGCATATATAGCTGAACCACGCTGTGCGTGGGGTCATTACTGTAAAGATAAATGGTTTTGACCTGCGGACCATTAAAACGGGATGAGTCGAATGTGCTTTTGATCTCCGCACTTTCACCCGGTTCCAGGTTCCTGGAGGAGGGTTCTGAGGTGGTGCAGCCGCAGGAGTGGCGGACTTTTTCAATAATCAGAGGTGTTGTACCGGTATTGCGAAAACCAAAGATGTGGCTAACCTGGGTTCCGGCGAAAACTTGGCCGAAATTGTATTCGGGGTTGTCGATAACGATGACCGGTCCTTCTGCCCTTACGGTTGGCACAATGGACAGGGTAAGGAAAAGTGCAAAGAAAAAAAATACCCGTCGAGTTTGGCCCATGGTTCCTTTCCTTCTACAGCTTTGGGGTGATAAAAAATTCTGTTCATGTTAGCATGACCGTTTTTTTTCGGCCAGCGGATAAATTAATTTATATCTGAACTAACCGAAGAGTTTGACAGGGGATTTTTATCTCATTAAGATAAGGAATTCAAAATTATCTCGAATTCAGAATCAAGGCTCAAGGCAAAAAAACATGAGTGACCCGGAAATGAAGCTTATTTACTCCGAGGAAGAAATTCACCGTCAGGTGGAGCGCCTCGCAGAAGAAATCAATAAGGATTACGAGGGGCAGGAACTCCTTATTATTTGTGTTCTGAAGGGTGGAGTTATTTTTCTTTCCGACCTTGTGCGCCACTTGACTATCCCCGTGAGAATCGACTTTGTCCAACTGGCCAGTTATGGCGAAGGAACGGAAAGCCAAGGAGTCGTGGAGTTTAGAAAGGGTTTTGATTCCCCTATCAATGGAAAGGATGTCCTGATTGTCGAGGATATCGTTGATAGCGGTTATTCCATGGAATTTCTTTCCCAGAAGCTTATGAGCCACAATCCTAAATCGCTCAAAGCCTGCGTTCTTCTGGACAAGAAGGCACGGCGCAAGGTCCCCTTTGAGCCCGATTATGTAGGTATTTCCGTTGAGGATATTTTTCTGCTCGGCTATGGTCTCGATTTGAATGAGATGTATCGGAATCTTCCCGGGATATACTCCAAGGACTGAACGAGGCTCCATGGGAAAAGGAGAGGCATTATGATTATCCATTGCAGCCAGTGTGGCACCCGTTATCGTTTTCCGGGAGAGAAAGTCAAGCCCGGCGGAACCAAGGTGCGCTGTGTTCGTTGCGGCAACGTCTTCAGGGTGATGCCCGAGGAATCGGTCTCTCCTTTTGAAGAGGTTTTTGAACCTCAGACAGATGAAATAAGTGCGTTTGGAAAAGAGAAAGCCCCCACAAATGCGGTAGTCACCAGTGGACTTTTCAAGGGAGTACCGGGAGCCAGAAACGGTGCACCTGAGCACAAGCCAGCCCAGGAGAAACCAGAGGCTGCTGAATTGGAAGCCCAGCTGGAAACGGCTCGTGAGGGGGCGGGCGAGAAGGCTGAAGAGCTCGATGAAGCAGTCTTTTTCGACGATTTCGAAATTGCCGAGGGAGAGGATAAGGACCTGTCTCTGGCGGTGGATGAAAACGTGCAGAGGTTGGAAGATGAGCCATCATCTGTAGAACCGCTGCAATCCCAAATGCCCGGCGATGATGGTTTCAGCCGGGAAATACCTATCGACATAGCATCTCCCGAACCTCCCAAAGGTGGGCGCTCAATGATCGGGCGTCTATTTCTGCTGCTTTTCTTTTTAGTCGTAATAGTGTGCAGCGCCATTGCAGGGTATCTGTTCTGGCGAGGCGAACCCTTCGAAATGGCTTCTCTCATGAAAATTATCCAGAAGCCGGCTGTCGAGGCGCCGAAACCTGCCGGAAAAATTCATTTGAAAGAAGGCGTGACGAGCTTCTATGTTTTCAACCAGGAAGCCGGGCAGATGTTTGTGATTTCGGGAATTGCTGTCAACAAGTTTTCCGAGGCCCGTTCGGGAATATCCGTCAAGGGGATTCTTTACGACGAAAAAGGGCGTGAATTGCGGCAGCAAACCGTTTTTTGCGGTAATCCCTTTGAAAAAGATGCCCTGAACGATATGCCTTACAAAACCATTGAAGAAAATATGAACAACCAGTTTGGAACCACTTTTTCCAATCTCAATATTGCACCTGGGAAAGAGATTCCTTTTTCAATAGTCTTCCGGAACCTGCCCGAAAATCTGGCGGAGTTTTCTGTCGAGGTGGTCGGTTCCAAAGCCACTGCGGATAAAAAGTAGCGGGGTATGGATTATGGTCGTAAAAAACAAAGGGCGACCGGATGGTCGCCCTTTGTTGTGAACTTTTTCAGAGTCTTAACCGGGTTCGATCGCTTCAACAGGACAGGATTCTACGCAGGCGCCGCAGTCGATGCAGGTATCGGGATCGATTACGCGAGCATTGCCCTGTTCGCTGATTGCTTCGACGGGACATGTGGAATCACATGCTCCACAATTGATGCATTTATCATTGATTTTATAGGCCACAGTACTCACCTCCTTTTTAGACAATTTTTATTTCAAAAAAATCGCGTTCAGCCTACACTACTTTTTTTTTTATGTCCACTTGAAAGCGGTTTTTTAGTTGAATAAAATCCAGGTCTTTGAGATCTTGTTTTGTCCCGAAAAGGCCTTAGTTAATTTGCACCGCGCAGGACAAACTGAAATCTCTGCGGAGTGTAACAGAAAAAATGGTTTTTGACTGACGGTTCAGCCTGGGACTGTGGTCTTTAATACCAGGTGGACAATACAGGAAGGGTTTACTGTGCGCACCCTTTTTGTAAATACGAAAATACTTCATGCGCAAACATGAAAATTATTGTTTTTTCTTATTATTCCCCGGCCAAAGTCGGTCAGACTGGCAGCAATTCAGTCCAGAAGCCTTTCGGGGTTGGAGGAGCCAAAGAGAAGCAGGAAAATCGAGGACAGATTTCAGCAGCTCGGAGTGCGAACAGCGGGAACAGATGTCACAAATCTGCTGAAATTTGAACCGATATACCTCTTTTACAGCAGGTTCATTACCAAGTTCGATAGGCCTCTGGCAAGGTTTCTTCCAGAATGATCCAACGCCTTTTGTTGAGAAGAAAAAGTCTTGAAAAAACCGCGCCCTTCATTATCCTTTGAAATATGCGCCCACCTTTTCACAGGCATTGTAGCACCTTCACTTGAAGAACCTGGTGCTTATTGTCGCAAGGACCGGCTTCTCATTCTGCACGACTTGTTGTGGCCTGGGAAATTGCCCTTGACGGGTAAATATTCCTTGAAGGAGGTCATTTCCTGAATGGAAATTCTTGCGATGAATTGTGGCAGTTCCTCAGTTAAGTATCAGCTTTTTAACTGGGATAAAAAGAAAATTCTTGCTCGTGGCGTGGTTGAGAGAGTCGGGTTGTCGGACTCGTTTATCCTCCATGATGTCGTCGGGCGCAGTCCGTTTCGGGAGGAACACGAGTGCCCCGACCATTGGACCGCTGTCCGCCTTGTCATTGAAACCCTTTCCGAGGGGCCTGAACGCGTTGTCGATAGCATGAGCCAGATCAAAGCTGTTGGTCACCGGGTGGTCCATGGCGGCGAGAATTTCACCCAGTCGATGCTTATTACCCCCGAGGTTCTCAACGGCATTCGGGAGGTCCAGCATCTGGCCCCCCTGCACAATCCTGCCCATATCGCCGGCATTGAGGCGACCCAGGCAGTGCTTCCCGATGCGCCTCAGGTTGCCGTTTTTGACACAGCCTTTCACCAGACCATGCCCGAACGCTCCTACATGTACGCCCTGCCTTATGAGTGGTACCAGAAATACGGTGTCCGGCGCTACGGCATGCACGGCACCAGCCACCTCTATGTCTCCAAGCGGGCGGCTGTTCTTCTTGGGAAAAAAACTCGGGATTGCAACCTCATCACCCTTCATGTCGGCAATGGTTCATCATTCTGTGCCATTAAAAACGGTGTCTCCGTTGACACGTCCATGGGTATGACACCCCTTGAGGGGGCCGTTATGGGGACCCGGTGCGGCGACATCGATCCAGCCATCCCCGGTTTTATGATGGAACAGGAGGGCTACACCTTTCAGGAAATGGATGAAATTCTCAACAAGAAGTCGGGGATACTGGGTGTGACCGGCCAGTTTGCCGACCGCCGCGATGTCCTGAAATTTGCCGAACGCGGCAACCACAGGTGCCAGTTGGCTCTGGATCTGGAGGCCTATCGCATAAAAAAATATATTGGAGCTTATACCGGTGTTATCGGTGGGATTGATGCCCTTATTTTTACTGCCGGCGTAGGCGAGATGGGCTGGCAAATCCGCCGCAAAGCTTTGGAAGGCCTGGAGTTCATGGGCATTGAGATCGATGATGATAAAAACACCCAGGCCATCAGCCGTTTTCAGGAAAACGATATCAGTGTTGACGGTTCACCGGTACGCATATTCGTAATTCCGACTAATGAGGAGCTGGTTCTCATCGAGGATGTCATGGCCATTCTCAAGGGCCGGTATAAAAATCATATGGAGTTCCAGTACTCTTTTGCCCGCAAGAGCTATCAACCGGGGGGAAGCTGATAATTTGGTGGCGGGTATAAAATTGAAAAGGCCGGGTTTCGCCCGGCCTTTTTTTAACTCGCTTTATTCCTGATACTTTGTAGCGACCCTGTTCAGGGTGCGTCAGCTCAAGCCAAGCACAGCGAGTTGCTTCCCCCTGCCATGGCTCTGTGCGGCGGACAGGCTCCAGGCGTCCTGGCAGTACGTCGAAGAGCGAGTAGTGAGCACGGCTTGAGAGGGTGTGCCAATGGCGCTTGCAGCAAAAGTTTTCATAAAATCCGGGTTAATGTTTATCCCTGGGCCTGAACCGCGGTGATGGCGGCGACGGCCACGATATCCCCGGGTGAGCAGCCGCGGGAGAGATCGTTGACCGGCTTGGCAAGGCCCTGAATAATGGGCCCTATGGCCTCGGCTTTGCCCAGGCGCTGCACCAGCTTGTAGCCGATGTTCGCGGCGTCGAGGTTGGGAAAAATCAGGGTATTGGCATGCCCTGCGACTTTTGAGCCCGGCGCCTTTTTGGCCCCCACGCTGGGGAGGAGGGCGGCGTCAGCCTGCAACTCACCGTCGATGGCCAGACTGGCATCAAGACCCCTGGCTATTTCCAGGGCCTTCAGAACCTTGTTGACATCCTCATGTTTGGCGCTCCCCTTGGTGGAAAAGGAAAGCATGGCGACTTGTGGTTCGATGCCGAGAAGGGTGCGGCACGACCGGCCTGTAGTGACGGCAATTTCGGCCAGGGCTTCGGCCCGGGGATTAGGATTGACGGCGCAGTCGGCAAACAGGAGCAGGCCCTGTTCACCTAATTCGGAGACCTGGGTCTGCATAATGAAAAAGGACGACACGGTTTTGATGCCCTCTGTCAGACCGATGCCCTGAATGGCGGCGCGCAGGACATTGCCGGTGGTATTGGACGCACCTGCCACCATGCCGTCGGCCAAACCGAAACGCACGGCCAAGGCACCGAATAAAAGATGATCGTCGGCAGTAAGGGTGTCGCGGGCTTCCTCAACGGTCATGCCCTTTTTTCTGCGAAGTTCCGCCAGGGTTGCGGCATAATCGTCAAGTTGTGAAGCACTGGCCGGGTTGATCATCTCAACACCGGTCAAGTCCACTCCCAAATCGGCAGCGCGATTTTTTATGGTGGCGGATTCGCCGAGAAGCAGGACCCGCGCCCAGCCTTCCCCAACAATGGTTGCGGCAGCCTCCAGCATGCGGTCGTCGTAGCTTTCGGGGAGAACCAGGGTTTTCAGATTGTTACGGGCTTTGTTTTTGACTTCATCGATGGAAAACATATTCAACGCTCCGGTTTTAAAAGGTAGTGGGAAAGTATCTATTCAGCGCACGGACGGGTGGGGTTATACCACCCATTGTGCTGAACAGTTTCGTGGGAAACTGAACAGGTTGTCGGTTTGAAGCAGGGGACGTCCATTTTTAAAGTGGCCTGACCTTATTGGAAAAGTCCACGGAGAGGCTTTTTCCAGGGTGCCGCCAATTCTTTGCTGGATTATAAAATTAAATTTCATCTTAATTATACTTTTGGGAAATTTATGTCAACAGGACTATTGCGAAAAATAAAAACAAACATCTTCACCCATAAATGGTGCTTCGCTATAATGATCAGAATTGTCCACTTTGAGGTACCATGGAATTTCAGCGCCGCGAAGATCTGATTCTTATTATATTTGTCCTTTTCTCCCTGCTTTTGCATCTCGCGGGGATGAATCTGATCTCGTTTAAAAGTTTAATCGCCCCTGAACCCCTGAAAAAGCCGGTTGAGGTCGAAATGTTTTCTGTTGAGGAGCGCGACAGAAACAAGCCTATGGAGCTCGACCTGCCTCCAACACCCGACGAAAAACGGGATACTCCCGCCAAACGTCTCGGCCCCAGTGACCATGTGGCGAAAAAGGAGACCGCCCCCAAGGGGGATGCACCTGAAGACCGCGTGCGCCTGGCGCCAATCCCGAAGACGCTCCCCAAGCCTTCTCCCAAAAAGGAGACTGTAGAGGATAAACCGGCGAAGAAAGTCCGGCCCGCCGACCTCGTCCGGCCGCAAAAAGAGACCGCACGTCCTCTCCCGGACCTCAAGTCTCTTCTTGAACTGCCCCAAGCGACCGTCGATAGAATTCACACGGAGAGTCGGCGTAAAGAGCGGGAAGGAGTCGAAGAGGGGGATGTCGTCTGGCTCGACACTGAAAAAGATATTCTCATCTCCTTTTTCCGGCGTTTCCGGGACAGTATCTACCGGGTTTGGAACTATCCTTCCGCTTCCATCAAGCGTGGGGAGCAGGGCACCTGCCGTCTGGAAATCACCGTCGATCGTACGGGCCGGGTGCGCAACACCAATGTTCTGATCAGTTCAGGTTTTCCCGAACTCGATCGGGCGGCGCGGGCTGCCGTATATGGCGGTTCACCTTACGGCGATCTTCCAAACGAATATAAAAAGGAAAAATTGCATATCATTGCCAATTTTGAGTATCAACTGACCGGCAAATTCATCAGTCGCTGGGGTTACTCAAACAGATAATGGGGTTAACCCGGGTTATTCAATAAAACTGTTGCTGCAACCGTCAATTGCACGCCATCTCAAAACGTGCTTGGCCCTTGCTCTTCGAGATAATGGCGGTACACCTGGAGCCTGTCCGCCGCACAGCTATGGCAGGCGGGAGCAACCCGCTGAGCTTGACCTGGTCTGCCGCACACCGAACGGTTTCGCCGTAAAGCATCATGAATAAGCCGGGCTAAACAGATACCTGCTCATTTACCACCGATGGAAACAATTATGGATTTAAACGAGATCAACACCTACATTCACCAACACATTCCTATGACCGCTGCCA
Source organism: Deltaproteobacteria bacterium (assembly GCA_016934985.1). Taxonomy (GTDB): domain Bacteria; phylum Desulfobacterota; class Desulfuromonadia; order Desulfuromonadales; family JAAYDE01; genus JAFGRU01. Next base: position 44,222 of record JAFGRU010000021.1, on the reverse strand, counting down.
TAGGCGCCAGAGTTGACAGTTTCGATGGCCAACGGGTGGCTGTTTCTGCTCCTCTGGAGCCCAACCTGAACCACCGCAACACCGCTTTCGGTGGGAGCCTGGCCGCCCTGGGCATCGTTTCGGGATGGGTGCTGCTTTTTTTGAAGCTGAAGGAATCCGGCATCGCCAACAGGCTTGTTATCAGCAAAAGTTCCTTCGATTTTCTTGAACCTGTGGACGGTGCTTTCAGTGCGATCTGCCAACTTCCGGGAACGGAAGAGTGGGGGGAATTTCTGCGCACATTGAAGCGGCGCGGTCGCTCCCGCATCAATCTGCATTCGGAAATTATCGGGCCGGGAGGGGGTACGGCCGGCCGCCACGAAGGGGTTTATGTGGCCGTTGTTTCGAAGGAAGGTGGCTCTGGCTGATGGCAAATGGAGATTGGAATGTTCAATACTGAATTTCTGCTGACCTCTCTAATAGTGGTCCTGATTCCCGGCACCGGAGTAATCTACACCGTATCCACCGGCCTTTTCCTCGGCCGCCGTGCCAGTATAGGCGCGGCTTTCGGTTGTACGGCCGGTATTGTCCCCCATCTGCTGGCCAGCGTCCTCGGCCTGTCGGCCCTGCTGCATATCAGTGCTCTCGCTTTCCAGGCGATTAAGTACGCAGGGGCCGTCTATCTTCTCTATCTGGCCTGGTCCATGTGGCGGGAGACCGGAACCCTGAAACTTGACAGCACGGAGCGGAGCAGAGACCTGCGCCGGATTGCCGTGCGGGGCTTTCTGATCAATATTCTCAACCCCAAACTGTCGATTTTCTTTCTCGCTTTTCTTCCCCTTTTCGTTTCTCCCCAGGCCGCTTCACCCATGGGCCAGATGCTTCTTCTCAGCGGGATCTTCATGGCCATGACCCTGGGCATTTTTATCCTTTACGGGATATCCGCCAATGGGGTTCGGAGCTATATTATCAACTCGCCCAAAGCCATCCGCCGCATGCAGCGCTCCTTTGCGGCCGTCTTTGCCGTTCTGGGTGTCAAACTTGCGCTTACCGAACAGTAGCACTTGTCCCTTTTTTTTGACAAATTATTAAGCCTTGCTAAAGTTCGTTAACAGCCGGAATTATACGTGTGCAGGTCTCCGGCTTTCTGCACCGCTTTTTCTTGTGCGAAATCGCTGCCGGCAAGTTTTTCCCATAAACAGGAAACCCTGGTTTTCTGAACTTTGATGGTTGCGGCTCCGTTTGTTAACTTAAAAAATTTTATTAATTTAAATATTTCGAGTAATCTTAACGAAAATAAGTTTCAATCACGGGCTCGATAGTTTTTCTCCCGGGTTGAGTTGCAAAGCAGAAACTTACCTTTGTTTTTTCACTAAGTTGCCCCTTCCCCCTTCATGCCGATTGTGGTACCCTGTTGCCCCTTTGATGATCCGGCTGTTGTTATTATTGATAAATTTCTTGGTACAAAGGAGTTTAAATCATGCCTGATGAAAACAAACTCGGCGGCAAGATTCGCCAGCTCCGCGAGATGCGGGAGATGTCCGTTGAGCAGTTGGCGGAACAGAGCCACTGCCATGTCGATCTGTTGCGGCATATGGAAGATGGGGACCTGGTGCCGTCGCTGACCCCACTGATGAATATTTCCCGTGCCCTCGGCGTGCGCCTCGGCACTCTCCTTGACGATGAGCCCCACGATGGTCCGTTGCTGGTTAAAGCCGGCCAGTCGCCGAATATCGTTCATTTCTCCGGCAAGGACCCGGAGGCCAAAAAGAGCAACCTTGATTTCTATTCCATAGGGGCGGGTAAAAAGGATCGCCACATGGAGCCGTTTCTCATTGATGTGCAGTCGCGTAACGGCGAGCATCCGCCTCTCTCCTCGCACGAAGGGGAAGAATTCATTTACGTTCTGGAGGGACAGATCGAGATTAATTACGGGAAAACCGATTATATTCTCGAAGCCGGGGACAGCATCTATTACGATTCGGTCGTTCCCCACGACGTCCACGCCCGAGGCGGTACCGCCCGCATTCTCGCCGTGGTCTACGCCCCTTTTTAAGGCTTCAGGGAGGAACGATAAATGCCATTCACTGATCTCACCATAGGTGCTTATCTGGACAAACAGGTCCGGGAAATTCCAGACCAGGAATTCATCATCTACCCCGACCGCAATTTGCGCTGGACCTTTGCCGACTTTGCCGACCGCGTCGATACCCTGGCCAAGGGCCTGCTTGCCGTCGGCATCGGCAAAGGGGACCATGTCGGCATCTGGGCGCGCAACGTGCCCGACTGGCTGACATTCATGTTCGCCACCGCCCGCATCGGTGCCGTGCTGGTAACGGTCAATACCTTGTACCGCAGTTTTGAACTCGAATACATCGTCCGTCAATCGGACCTGAAGGCATTGGCCATCATCGACAGCTTTCGTGATCACGATTATCTGGAAACGGTCTATGAACTGATTCCCGAATTGCGCACCTGTCAGCGCGGTTATCTGCAGAGCGCCCGCTTTCCGAAACTGCGCAGTGTCATCTACATAGGGCAGGAAAAACATCGCGGTATGTATAATACCCGTGAGCTGCTGTTGCTCGGCAGCCAGAGCGACGACAGCGAACTAAACGCCATCAAGGATACGGTGGCCTCGCATGACGTCGTCAATATGCAGTACACCTCGGGGACGACCGGTTTCCCCAAGGGGGTGATGCTCAGTCACTACAACATTCTCAACAACGGCTACTACATCGGCGAGCGCCAGCGTTTTTCCACCGCAGACCGGGTCTGCCTGCCGGTGCCCTTGTTCCATTGCTTCGGTTGCGTGCTCGGAGTGATGGCGGCGTTCTCTCATGGTTCCACCATGGTGCCGCTGGAGATTTTTGACCCGCTCATGGTGCTGGCGGCCATCCAGAAGGAAAAATGCACCGCCGTGTATGGTGTGCCGACAATGTTCATCGCCGAACTCGATCATCCCATGTTTGACATGTTCGATCTTTCTTCTCTGCGTACGGGTATCATGGCCGGCTCGCCCTGTCCGACGGAAGCCATGAAAAACGTCATGGACAAAATGCACTGCTCGGAGATTACCATTGCCTACGGATTGACCGAAGCGTCACCGGTCATCACCCAGACCCGAACCGATGACAGCATCGAATACCGGGTGGCCTCAGTCGGCGCCGCCCTGCCGCATATCGAGGTCAAGATTGTCGATCCCGAGAACGGCGCCATCTGCGGACCGGGACAGCCCGGCGAACTCTGCTGCCGCGGCTACAACGTCATGAAGGGTTATTACAACATGCCCGAGCAGACCGCCGCCGTGATCGATGGCGACGGCTGGCTGCATTCGGGAGACCAGGCCGAGGTCGACGAGAACGGCTACTTCTGCATTACCGGCCGCATCAAGGATATGATCATTCGCGGCGGGGAAAACATCTACCCGCGCGAGATCGAGGAGTTTCTCTACACTCTCAACGGTGTCAAGGACGTTCAGGTGGTCGGCATTCCCGACCGCAAGTATGGCGAGGTTATCGGTGCTTTCATTATCCTCAAGGAGGGGGCAAACCTGACGGAGGAAGATGTCCAGGATTTTGCCCGTGGACGCATCGCCTCGTACAAGAGACCAAAATATGTCTTTTTCGTCGATAGTTTTCCCCTGACGGCGAGCGGCAAGGTACAGAAGTACAAGCTGCGTGAGATAGCCCGGGAAGAGCTTGGTATCAGCCAGGACGTGTTTGACGGAGAGAAGGCGAAGGGCTGAACTTAAGGGCCGGGTACCCTTTCAAGGGCAAGGTCCGCAAGCGGGATCAGACCCCCGCTTGCGGACGCCATGCGGATCATTCCGGATCAAAATAGCAGAGAGCTTTCTGCTTCAAGGTATTGGCGTTGATTTTAAGCCGGCGTTTTTGCGGCAGATCGACTGCGTCGAAGATTCTGACGGCTTTTTCATGCTTCAGGCTCGCATCCGGCAGGATTTGGCGCAGCTTGTTGGGCGCCTCACAGAAAAAGTCGTGGTTGATCGCGTCTTTCTCCTGTTGCGGAAAAACCGCAAGGTAGAGCATATCCATCCCCACAATCTCACTGAAAAAATGTGTTCCAAGGGAAACATCCGGAATTAGATCATCGCGCATGGCGACGATCTCACAGAGGATGGAAACCCGGTTGATCTGGGAAAATGACACCGGAATCCCCAGAGATGGGGTCGTGCTTCCCCAGCGCCCCGGCCCAAGGAGCATGGTGGTCCCGGCCTCCGAAGAACTGTGGACGATGCGCCCGATCAACGCCGCAATATCATAACGTTCGGCAATGGGAAGGTTTCCGTAAATGGCCGGAACGACGTAGATAAGGCGGTCGATTTCCACCACGCGACTCTGGCCGATGATGGCCCGGTGAGTTTTCAGAATTATATCTTGCGGCTTCAGACTGGCCGGAGGTTCCGCCGTGTCTTCAACCCCCCTGACCTGAAATGGCCGGCATTGAACCAGATTGATCCTGGGAATGTCGTCGTCGAGAAAGTTGGCGGTGAATTCGATGTCGACGGGATGGTCATAGACCTTGTGGAGAGTGCTGAGAATCTCCCGCATGTCGTTGGCGAAGGATGTCCTGGTCAGCAGCTGGTCAAAAGTCAAAACCCACGAATGCTTTGTTTCCCTTCCGCGCTGACGTGCCATTTCTTCAATCTTTTGATCCCTTGTGGCTACTTTGGCCAGCGGCAACCGGTCTTCACCCTGGATGATGTCGGTAAAATCCTTCGCGACCAGCTGATTGGCCTCCAGGTCCAGGAGGTCGACTTTGCGCTGGGAATATTTTCCGGGATTGTCAATGACCCCTTCCGGGCGGCGTTCCGGTTCATTGAGGGCCACCAGACGTGTGTAGTCGTCGTCCCTGCGGTCCACGGCCCGGGTTCCCAGGCCGAACACCAGGCGCAGCATGCCGGCTTCGGGATTAATTGATTTGTCCCAGACGTAGGGGTTGAAGGAAAACCCGACTCCTGCCATTTGCGGAAAGAAATTATGTCCGTAAAGCGCCCCGGACACCCTCTGGACAAGAAGGCTCATCTGTTCGTCGCGATCGAGGATACCGTGCTTGGCCCGATAGCGCAGGGCCTCATCGCTCATGGCGCTGGCATAGACCCTTCTAACGGCGGCAAGAAAATCCTCCAGGCGCTGGGATCGGGACCCCTGGTTGGCGCAGAAGACACTATCATACTTGCCGACGAAGGCATGGCCGAAATTATCCTCAAGAAGACTGCTGGAGCGTACAATGATGGGAGATTGCCCGAAATAATCGAGCATGTCCGAGAACTCCTTGATCAGGTAATCCGGGAAGGAGCCGCGCAGGGTCAGGCGGCGGGCCTCCTTGGCACCCTGCAGAAAGGTGTCGGGATTGCGTATGGTTTCCCGCAGCCACCAGCAGCCGTTGCGGACGAGGAAGGTATAAAAGACATCCGAGGCGATGAAGAACGAATCGTGAACTTCAAACATCTGACTCAATTCGGGTTTTTCCTTGCGCAGTATGGCGCGACCCAGTAAAACTCCAACCGTTTTTCCACCGATCAGTCCCGTCCCGATCATCCTTTCGCCTATCGCAATCAGATCGGAGAGGGTGAAATATTTTCTTGCCAGCTCCAGGATTCGCTCATCCCTGGAAACCGACATGCGCAACAGCCGTTCGAAAATGGCGTTGGCGTCGGCAAGGGAACAGCTTTCAGAATCCAGATCGTCGTTCATGATTGCCGCCTTGGTAAAATTGCGTTTCCAGGCGTCATGCCCTTCGCTCTTGGTTTTGAGGCCTGGCCGCGAGCGGGATGATAGGATCTCGGAAGCGGTGATGCTGTCGGTGACGGGGCGGACGTCGTCGTTTGCCCAGGTGTGGAGCATGTACATGGTAGGGGTGTGGCGGTGTTGTGCCTTCAGAGGATGAATGAATATCTGATCCCTGTGGCGGTAAACGTCCAGCAGGAGCTGGGTAGTCTGAGTGATTGGTTCGGTAGCCCGGAAGGAGTGATGATTTCTGATCAAAGCAAAATAGGCCAGGGTTTCCAGGTCAAAAAGGTAAGGGCAGGTCAAGACGAAAAAGTTGGCAAGCATCTGATCGCTGTACCAATCGGCAACAAGGTCCGACAAACAATCGAAAACGTAATAGCTCCGTCTTCCGATGCGTTCGATGACCCGATGGATCTGGTTCAGAAAGGTTTCGAAGCCATCCTCGGGATTGAGTTCATGAATTTCAGTGGCCAGTTCTTCCGGAACCAGAGGACGGTGTTTGGCAAAACGGAAATAGATCAGTGGTCTTCCCGCTCGTTTCGCTTTTTCCGCGTAGGGCGGGATAAAAGGGGCGTAGTCCTCGATAGAATCGACCTGCCAGACGATGTTGTCGCCGGGAAGTATCCTTCCGATAACCCGGTCCAGTCCGTCAATCCCGGTGCTCATATCAATATTTTCGGGCATATATCTGGTCTCCTTGGCATTGGCCCCACAAGATCATGGGAAGCGCGAGCGGCAATTCTTTTGCCGATTTGAATACACTTGTTGTCAATGGATGGTCCGTCCTGGAAAGGGGAGGCAAACGAAAAAAGACTCTATCTAAGTTACCAGAAGGCCGAGCCGGGAACAAATCGTTTCTTGCGCGGGAGGTCATCTGGTTCGAAAAAAGAGAAAAAAGCCACTGGAAAAGCTCTGCGGTGTTTAAGGTTGAAACCGGATGGCTGTGGCCTGTTTTGATTGGACATTATTATTTTTTATGGGTGACGGCTTGTTAAACACGGTCCGAGGTATGATAACTTATTGTCATGACAAAAATACTTTATTTGGGAATGCTATTTTTGAGAACGACCTTTAAGCACTCGGCCCAGGGGACGGATTTGGGTTATAGGGTTTTTGCATGATGAGATGCAGGTTGTTCGTGTCCGACGCCGCCATATAATCTTATGGTTGGCTGAAAAATATAAATGGCTGAAAGAAAAGCGGAAAGGAGGGAATAAAATGCAAAGATTCATTGATCGAGACGCCATGAAACAAAGCGGACACTTGATTATTAAACGCCTCTCCACAGGTACGCGGACAGCGAACATGGTGCTGGTGTTCTCCATGGTTTTGGCTTTACTCGTTGCTCCTGCCCTGGCGCTTGAGCCTGCGGGGAAGGATCTAAAAATGTTTTATCAACAGAACTGTGCCAGGTGCCATGGGCCGGATGGTTCTGCTGTTAATGCGGAAGGCAAAAGACTCCGTGGGCTGGACTTTACAGACCAGGACTGGCAGCGCAGCACCGGTGACGATCGGATGGTGAAGACTATCCTGAAGGGGAAGTTTTTCGGAAGGGCCATGCCCGGCTTTAATGATCAACTTACTGAGGAAGAGGCCCGGCGGATGGTCAAGGAAATTATTCGTAACAGCAAAAAGGGTCAGGTAATTGCGCCGGGTTTTTAAACACAGAGCAGCAATCAGAAATGAATAAATTGTTGTTGATTTGTAATAATTCAGCTTATCGGCACAATGCCTCGCCTCGCCCATTCCAGGGGCCGCGTGAACCCATCCATGGGGCCTTGTGCTGAATTGTTCCGTTGATTTTTTGAATAAATAGAAGTGCCCCGGCGGATATTATGATTCGCAGACTACGGGGAAAAAGTGGTTTCCCCATTTTCACCATTGTTATTTATTCTTTATGTCGTTTTTACGACCTGTTCGTAACACAGCAGAGGACCACAGGAAAGGAGTCTTGTAATGAGTACGGCGTATGATTATATGAAAATTAATCAAATCTGGCATCTGGCAACTTTAGAAGGGAATCAGCCAAGGGTCCGTCCTTTCGGCTTTGTTATGAAAAGGGATGAAAAGCTGTACTTTTGCACTGGGAAACTCAAGCAGGTATATAAACAGCTCATTAAAAATCCCGATATTGAGATTTCGGTAATGGGAAAGGATAATACCTGGCTTCGGGTTACCGGCAAGGTTGTTATGGACGAAAGCCGCAATGCAAAAATTCAAGTGCTTGAAGAAATGCCGGCTCTCAAGAGGTTCTATCCCGGCGGCGCTGATGATGAAAATTTAATTACCTTTTTAATGGAAAGTGGCAAGGCAACCCTGTTTTCATTTACCGATGCTCCGAAAGAAATTCCATTGCTGTAAATCGATGATTTATTTGGGGGGTTGGGTGGTCTGGTGCGACGACTCGGTGACACGGAGGGACGCTGCTTCTGGACAGGCCAGTTACTGTCTCTCGTTGCCACCGTCGTGGCGGTTTATCTGGCGGCCACTCTGGGTTATGACAAGGCGGTGCAGTACGACCAGCTCATTAAGGATCAGAACAGCTGTTTTCAGCATCTTGGGGAGGTTTCCGCCCAATTTCGCGATGAAACTTCACCCGGGATCGGGAAAGAGCTTGTCAGGCTTCGTATCAAACTGGAGGAAAACGGTTTGGCGGTGGAGGGTTGACATGGGTTCAAACCGGAGAAGGCCCCTCTCTAAAGAGACGGGCCTTCTCTGGTTTGAACCGTTTTTTCAACAGGTGACGCGGAATTATTTTTTACCGTTGCCGTTGCCGTTACCGCCGCCTTGACCCTTGCCACCCTTCTCTCCCTTGCCGGACTTCCCTTGGCTGGAATGGGCGCTGGAATTTCCTTTACTGGAGTTGGAACTTTTGGCAGCAACGTGAACGGCGTCCTTAAAGCCTTTTTTGGAATTACGGTTTGTATGCTGCACCAGGCTGGTGTCGCTCCAGGAACGGGAAAAACGGGAACGGTTTTTCGCCTCGATGTGGCCATTGCCGAGGTTGCCGGGATGGACACCCAGTTGGTGGCAAATTTCACCCCAGCCCATACCCGCGGCCCTCATGTCTGCTATTGATTCTTCCGACACGTTGGCAAAGGCCGCCAGCTTTTCATCGGCAACCGTCTGGGCGGCCAGATATTGGCTGTCCAGACGTGAAATCTCGGCCAGTTTTTCCTGGATGGCTTCCTGGTCAGGTTCAGGTGCGCTTTGCAGTCCCTCCAATTCTGTCCTGGCTTGGGCCAAAGCTTCCGACAGGCTGTCAGCTTTCTGCTGAGCTTTCTGTACCTCCCGGTCAAGAACCGCAATTATGTTTTCGGCTTTTTGGGCCTGGGCATGATTGCTGAAATAAGATTCCTCATCCGCTACGGAATTGTCGTCGGCCAGGCTCATTCCCGGCAGCAGAAGCAGCAGAACCATTGAAGTGACCATCAACTTGAGCAAATTTTTCCATTCTTTATTCATGACTCTCCTCCCTTTGGTTTTGATTTCAGTTCGGAAAATATATGGATCGATTCGGGAAGTTTCACCATCCTGCCCGGTACACGAACCCGCTCGGCATTATTGAACCAGGAAACCTTGATTTGATTGAAATCGATGCTTTTAAATTTCTTGAGCAAATACTCTTTAATATTTTTTACTTTTTTTTCGGCCAGCCCAACATTGTTCTTCTGATAGCCAACTATATGAAGGATAATGTCGTCCCGGTCTTCGATAGCATCTCCAATACTATCCAGGGTGGGCCGGGACTCTCTGGCTATCTCACCGGTCAGCGGGTCGAATTCGATTTGTCTCAGGGTTACCCGGCGGTGGCCGATCAAACTGTTGCGGTATTCGAAATCACCCAGATTATTAAGATAAACGGCTGCTTCACGGGCCTGGCTGCCGTCGGGATATAAACGGAGATAATCTTTCCATGCGCGGATCTCTTCGGGGGTTCGTTTCAGCTTTTGCATGGCCAGGGCACGATTGAAGCGGGCTTCCACAAGGTCGGGCTTGATCAGCAAAGCCTGGGTATAGGCTTCCTGGGCCTTTAGATAGCGTTTGGCTTCCAGAAGGTTGTGGCCCAGATAGGTCCAGGCACGGTAGTCCCTGTCGTCCAGTTCAAGGGCCTTTTCGTAGCTTTTGCGCTCCGAGTCGGGCTGCCTGTTTTGAGAATAGGCTACCCCCAGCCAGAAATGGTAGTCTGAGTTGGCCGGATCCAGCAGGGCCGCACTTTCCAGATATGGAATGGCCTTCCGGGGTTGGTCCTGTCCCAGGTGAAAACGACCAAGGTAGTAGTTTACATGGGGATTTTCAGGGTTTTTGCGGAAGTCCTCCTGCAGGGACACAATCCCGGCCTCGTATTTTTCAGTAGCAAGATAGTAGGAGCCGGTAACCGCCGGGCTCAAGGCACAGCCGCCAACAAGAAACAGCAGGCCTGCCAAAAGAGGCCATCTTTTTTCAACCATTTGAGCCATCCTGAATGAAAGCGACCACAGTCAAAAATTGCACGATTTTTTAATTCTATATGCTTTGTTCCTGGTTCGCAATTTAAACAATGATAACTATTCTCCCCAGGGGCCTTTTGCCTCCAGGAAATGGGTGATCCAGGACTCTTTCCCAGATGGTTGGAAGTTGCCATAATTGCAACAGTAATTAAAAAGGGCCCGGGTTTGCGACCCAGGCCCTTTAGTCATTGATCCGATGGATTTTCCAACGGCATCAATTTTTCTTTTCTTCTTTAACCCATCTTAGCTTTGGCTTGCGGGCGGCCAGGGCTTCGTCCATGCGGCGGGTGCGGGTTTTGACCGGCGCCATTTTGAGGAGTGCCGGGTTTTCCTCAGACTCTTTTGCAATTTGGATCATAGCGTCGCAGAACTCGTCGATGCTTTCCCGTGTTTCGGTTTCAGTCGGCTCAATCATGATGGCGCCCTTGACGACCAGCGGGAAGTAAACCGTTGGTGGGTGAAAACCGTAGTCGATCAGGCGTTTGGCGGCATCCATGGTGTGGCAGCCGCCTTTCAGGTTTTGTTCGGAAAAGACAACTTCGTGCAGGGAGCGCTGTTTATAGGGCAGGTGGTAGTGAGGTTCCAACCGGGCTCGGATATAGTTGGCATTGAGCACGGCCATCTCGCTGGTACGGCGCAGGCCATCGGCTCCGAGCATCCGAATGTAGGTATAGGCCCGCACCAGGATGCCAAAGTTGCCGTGAAAAGCACGCAGACGGCCGATAGCATCGGGGCGGTTAACATCCCAGGCGTAATGATCTTTTTTAAGCTGGATGCGGGGATGGGGCAGGAAAGGCTCAAGTTCCTTAGTCACTCCCACCGGACCGGCTCCAGGTCCACCGCCGCCGTGCGGAGTGGAAAAGGTTTTGTGGAGATTGAAATGCATGACATCGATGCCGAGGTCCGCCGGTTTACATACCCCTAAAAGAGCGTTCATATTGGCGCCGTCGCAGTAGACAAGCCCGCCCTTGGCGTGTACCGCCGCACAGATTTCGACGATTTCTTTTTCAAAGAGCCCAAGGGTGTTGGGGTTGGTAATCATCAGCGCCGCCACTTCATCATCCATATGGGCGGCGACTTCTTCGGCCGCCAGATAGCCGTCGGAGGAAATGGATACGACTTCGTAGCCGCAGAGAACGGCCGAGGCCGGGTTGGTGCCGTGGGCGGTGTCCGGGATCAAAACCTTGCGGCGCGGGTTGCCCTGCTTTTCATGAAACGCGCGAATGACCATCATGCCCGTCAGTTCGCCATGGGCTCCGGCGGCGGGGTGGACAGTGATCGCCGGGAAACCGGAAATCTCGCCGAGCATCTGTTCGAGCTTATAGATAATTTCCATGGCCCCCTGGGAGAGAGCTGCGGGGGTGTAGGGATGAATAAGGGCCAGGCCGGCTTTTTGGGCCGCCGTTTCATTGACCTTGGGATTGTATTTCATGGTGCAGCTGCCCAAGGGGTAGAAGCCGGAGTCAACGCCATAGTTCCAGGATGACAGGCGCGTAAAATGGCGCACTACCTCGACTTCGGAAACCTCGGGCAGGCCGTCCATTTCATCACGGGTAAGTTCCCCGGGAAGGGAGGCCTCGGGCACGTCGAGTTCAGGAAGGCTGAAACCCCGCCGTCCTGTGCGGGAATGCTCGAAGATCAGTTTTTCATTAAGGGCGAGGCCACGAGTGCCGATTTCATTCATAATGTATCTCCTGTCAGGAGCCTGTCGGGCTTGGGGGGATCGTAATGAGAAAATGGAAATCGAGAACCGATTTAGCCTTTTCGCAGCAGATTAATGCCTAAGTCCGACTGGTTCCCAGAGTTTGGACCAGGATGTCAATGTCCTCACGGCTGTTTTGTTCTGTCACGCAGACCAGGAAATGGTTTTCCATTTCCGGATAAAAGGTCTGCAGCGGGATGCCGCCGAGAATGCCGTTACTTTCAAGGCGGGCCATTACCTGTTCGACGGGTTCTTTGGCTTCGATCACGAATTCATTGAATGTCGGGGCGGAAAACGGCAGAGTGAAGCCGTCAACGGCGGATATCTGTTGTTTGGCGTATTCGGCCTTGGAGTGGTTTTGGACGGCAACTGTGCGCAACCCATCCTTGCCGAGGAGTGAGAGGTAGACCGTGGCCCGAAGGGCACAGAGGCCGTGGTTGGAGCAGATGTTGGAGGTCGCTTTTTCCCGGCGGATGTGCTGTTCCCGGGTGCTCAGGGTGAGGACATAGCCGCGTTTTCCCTCCTGATCGACGGTTTCGCCGACGAGCCGGCCGGGGATGGAGCGCACATCTTTCTGGCGCACGGCAAAGAAACCGGCATGGGGGCCGCCGAAAGCGGGAGGAATACCAAAACTCTGACCTTCGCCAATGACGATATCCGCCCCTAGCGCGCCCGGCGCTTTGATGAGGCCCAAAGATGCCGCCTCCTGAACGGCGACAACCAGTTTGGCGCCCTGATCATGAACCAGGGGCGCCAGGGGGGCGATATTTTCAATAACCCCGAAAAAATTGGGATAACCGAGAATTACCCCCGCCGTCTGATCGTCCAGGTGGGCCTGCAGATCCTCAAGAGAGGTCTCCCCGTTTTTATTAAAGGAAAGATCAATTAACTCCATTTCGAGAAAACGGCAGTAAGTGGCCAGGGTTTCCCTGTACTCCGGATGGAGAGCCCGCGACGTGAGGATTTTTTTGCGCCGCGTCAGGCGCGCCGCCATGAGAGCCGCTTCGGCGCAGGCGGATGCCCCGTCGTACATGGAGGCGTTGGCTGCTTCCATGCCGGTGATCTGACAGATAAGGGTCTGAAATTCAAAAATGGCCTGGAGAGTTCCCTGGCTGATTTCGCTCTGGTAAGGGGTATAAGCGGTGGCAAACTCACTGCGGGAGGTTAGGAAGTCAACAACCGCAGGAATAAAATGGTTGTAGGTTCCTCCGCCGAGAAAAGAGCGGTGGGTTTCAGGCGTTGCGTTGCGGTTGGCCAAACGCTGAAGCTCCCTGAGTACCTCACTTTCGGAAAGTGGTGCCTCCAGTTTCAGGTCTTTTTTATTGCGAACCTCTGCGGGAATTTCTTTGAACAGGTCATCGATGGAATTGGCGCCGATGACCTTGAGCATCTGGACAATATCATTGTCGGTATGGGGCGTAAAAGCCATGGCTTCTCCTGGCCTGTTTTATTCATGAAGCTTTTTCAACAAAAGTGGCAGAAAAAGTTTTCGTGAATAATCCGGACTAATCTTCGTTTTCGAGAAATTCCTGGTAGGCGTTGGCATCCATCAGGTCATCGAGGTCCGCGAGGTCCTCGACTTTTATTTTTACCATCCAACCGTCTTCGTAGGGGGAAGTGTTGATCACTTCAGGAGCGTCCGGAAGTTCTTCATTAATTTCCACAACCTGACCGGAAATCGGTGCGTATACATCGGAAACGGCCTTGACCGATTCCACTACACCGAAGGCTTTGCCGGCATCCACTTTGGCACCGACATTGGGGAGTTCCACGAACACGATGTCCCCAAGGGATTCCTGGGCAAAGTCGGTAATGCCGACGGTAACGATATCGTCTTCGACCAAAACCCACTCGTGATCTTCTGTGAACTTCAATTCTTCCGGAATTTCCATGGAAAAACTCCTTTGTCATTAAAATATGAATTCAGAAAGTGAACAAGGAGTCTCTCAGACTTGCAATGATTCTAATGCGAAAAAGGTAAATCGACCCATATTTCACATTTTTTTCGTTACCATTTTCCAAGTCCGATAAACACCTGGCGACCCTAAAAAATTTTTACAATTGTCCGGTCTCCGCCCTGGCTTCAGGTTGCCGGTGGGTAGAAGGGCGGTTTGATTATCCGGGCAACACGTTTTTTATCACGTATGCCGATTTGAACCCCGTCACCGATGACTGCGGAATCCTTTTTGATGAGTGCCAGGGCGATGCCTTTTTTCAACGATGGAGACATGGTGCCACTGGTTACTTCGCCAATATGGTGTTCTTGAGAAAAAACCGGGTATCCCTGACGGGGAACTCCGGGTTCTTCCAGGATCAGGCAAGCCAGACGGCGGGGAACCCCGTTTTCTTTCTGACGCACCAGAGCTTTCCGGCCGACAAAGTCAGGTTTTTGGAGTTTGGTTATCCAGGCCAGGCCGCCTTCCAGGGGTGAGATATCGGCGCTTATCTCATGGCCGTAAAGGGCGTATTTTTTTTCCAGGCGCAGGGTGTCGCGGCAGCCGAGTCCGGCGGGTACAAGGCCCTGCTTTTTACCTGTTTGCATCAGGGCGTCCCAAAGATCCGCCGTTTTGGCCGTGGGGACGTAGAGCTCGAAGCCATCCTCGCCGGTGTAGCCGGTTCGAGAAATAATAGTCGGGATACCGGCGACCGGCCCTTCTTTAAAGTGGTAATAGTCGATTTCCTTAAAGTTTTCTGACGTGAGGCCGGCCAGAATAGCGGCGGAAGAGGGGCCTTGAAGGGCGATCTGGCCGTAGTCCGGGCTGAGGTTGCGAAGCTCCACGTCCGCCAGGCCGCTCTCCTTGAGAATTTGGAGCATCCAGGCAAAATCTTTGTCAATATTGGAGGCATTGACGCAAAAAAGAAAGCGTTCCGGGCCAAAACGATAGAGGGTCATGTCATCAACAACACCGCCGTCGGGATAGCACATGGCCGTGTACTGAACCTGGCCGTCGCTGAGGGCGGCGGCATCGTTGATGGTCAGAAGCTGGATATAGTCGAGGGCTTTCGGGCCGTCGACGGCGATTTCCCCCATGTGGGAAACGTCAAAAAGACCGGCTGTGCGGCGAACAGCCAAGTGCTCGTCAATGATGCCCTGATATTGAACCGGCATCTCCCAGCCGCCGAACTCGACCAATTTTGCGCCGAGAGCTCTGTGGATGCTGTTTAACGGCGTTTGTTTCAGCATGGCCCTCTCCTTTTAAAGTGCAAGTATTCACTTATATTGATTTACCACTCAATGTGGTTATTTTCAAGGATATCGGGGATACGTTTTTCCTGCCCCAGGGTCATGAGGTGGACGCCGCTGCACAGGCCGCGGATAGCATTCACCGTTTCACGGGCGATGGCGACGCCCTCTTCGCGGGGCCGGGATGCTTTTTCCAGGCGCTCGATCAGGTGCTCCGGGACGGTTACGCCGGGGATGTTGCGGTTCAGGAAATGGCACATGCCCGCACTTTTCAACAACAGGACACCGGCAATGACAGGTACTCCCAGGGGTCTGGCGGCAGTCATGAAATTTTCCAGCTTTTTCAGGTTGAAGACCGCCTGGGTCTGAAAAAAACGGGTGCCGGAACTGACTTTCTTCTGATACTTCTGGAACATCAGTTCAAAGGGGTCTGCTTCGGGAACGGCGGCCGCGCCGGGAAAGAAACGAGGCGGTTCGCCGGACAGGGGTTTGCCCGCCATATCATGTCCCTCAGTGAGCTTGGCAACGACCTGGAGGAGATGGATGGAGTCGAGATCGAAGACCGGACGGGTTTCGGGGTGGTCACCGAAACAGGGGTGGTCTCCGGACAGCAGGAGAAGGTTTTCAATGCCGAATTGCGCGGCGCCGAGAAGTTCCGATTGCAATGCCATGCGGTTGCGGTCGCGACAGGTGATCTGGAGAACCGGTTCGTAGCCTTCGCGAACCAGAAGGGCAGCCATGGCGACAGGGCTCATGCGCATGTTGGCCCCCTGGTTGTCGGTAACGTTGATGGCGGTGATGCCTTCCATACGGGAGACCGTATCGAAGATTTCCTCGACGCCGATCCCTTTCGGGGGGGCTATCTCGGCGGTTACCACAAATTGACCGGAAGAGAGGCGGTCACTCAAACGGGACATGGCGGTTCATCTTTCCTGATAAGACAAAGGAATATGGAAAACAGGCATTTTATGAGTTTTGAAGTTTCTATACCCTACCATGGAATGGGTGCCGCGAACCCATCCGCAAACAGGTAAAAACCACACTAATGAGGCAAAAGAGCTGTTGGAAAATCAGTCCGTGTCCAGGCTGTCGGGATGTTTTTTCTTGCGCCAGTCCTTGGGGGGGACGATGCGGGTAAAAACGTTTTTTCGGCCCTGCTGCTTCAAAGCTTCGTAAATCAGGTGCCAGGCACAATCGAGGTCCCGGTCGGTTTCGCACTTGCCTTCTTCCATGCCGCCGCAGGGGCCGTTGAGCAGACCCTTGGGACAGAGGGTCGCCGGGCAGATGCCACCGGTCTCGTTGAGAATGCAGGTTCCGCACAGGGAGCATTTTTCTTCGAACTTGCCGATGCGCCGGGTATTGCCTAGAAACAGGGAATCGAGAGCGCCGATGACGCGCTTGTTGGACTTGATGGCGACGGAGTGGACACCGGCGCCGCAGGCCAGAACCATAATTGCGTCGGCTTCTTCCACCTGCTGGCGCTGGCTGCGCAGATCACGGGCGGTGCGGTTGATGTTGCAGGGGCTGTCGATGACGATACTCCCGGTAACCGCCTTGCCGAGGGATGTCAGCCACTCCTCCATTTCAAAGACTTCTTCTTCGCCCCCTGATTTGCATTCCGTGGCGCAGGCCGAGCAGCCGATCAGAAAAAGACTGTTGACCCCGTCCAGCTGTTCGAAAAGTTCCTCGCGGGGTTTCTGTTTGCTGATAATCACGGCAGAAGGATCCTATCCTTTATTCATGCGTTGTTTGCAGCTTTCCACGGTATTGGCAAGGAGCATGGTGATAGTCATGGGGCCGACCCCCCCGGGAACCGGCGTGATGGCGCTGGCACGTTCAAGAGCGGCCTCGAATTCCACGTCTCCCACCAGTTTTTTCTCGCCGACCCGATTGATGCCAACGTCGATGACGACGGCCCCCGGTTTAATCCAGGCCCCTTTGATCATCTCAGCTTTGCCGACCGCGGCAATCACCACGTCGGCCTGGCCGACTTTGGCCTGGAGATCGACGGTGCGCGAATGGCAGATGGTGACGGTGGCGTGTTTGGCGAGGCACATGAAAGCCACCGGTTTGCCGACGATGTTGGAGCGGCCGACAACGACGACCTCCTTGCCTTTGAGGTCGATGCCGGTAACCTCCAGAAGTTTCATGATGCCATACGGTGTGCAGGGCTGGAACAAGGGCTTGCCGATGACGAGCATGCCGAAATTGTAAGGATGAAAGCCGTCGACATCCTTATGCGGGGAGATGGCCTCGATGATCCTGTCACTGTTGATATGGCCGGGGAGAGGCAATTGAACGAGGATGCCGTCTATGCGTTCATCATGGTTGAGGTCTTCGACCAGTTTCAGAAGATCGGCTTGCGGAGTGTCCTCGGGAAGTTTGTGCTCCAGGGAAAAAATTCCGGCCGCCTGACAGGCCTTTTCCTTCATGCTGACATAGGTGCGGCTGGCCGGATCTTCTCCGACTAGGACCACGGCGAGACCGGGCGTGTATCCTTTTTCTTTGAGGCCAGCGACCTCTTTAGCGATATCCTGGCGCAATTTTTGAGATATGGCTTTGCCGTCAATCAATTTGGACAATTTCATTCTCCCTTCATCGGCCACCTGGGTTAATCCCTGGCCGGCATGTTTTTCAAAACTTTGGCAACGGCACAATAGTCTTCTTCACCATAACCCTTCTGCACTGCTTCAGCAAATACCTCGAGGACGGTTTCCGCAGCCGGCAGCTTGATGCCTGCCTGATGGGAAAAGTTTTTTACATACAAGAGGTTGCCGTAGATATATTTCAGGGCCAGGTTGCGGGTAAAGTCTCCTCTGGAGATGGCGCGGCCTTTGGTATGAAAAAGCGGCGAATTCACGGTACCTGCATCCAGGACCTCCAGGACCTTGTCCGGTTTGAATCCGAGTTTCTCACCGAGCAGCAGGCCTTCGGCCAGGGCTTCGGCCAGCTGGGCCTGAAGCATATCGACGATAAATTTCATACGGGTACCATCGCCGATATCGCCGACATGGATGATGTTGAGGGCAAAACTGGAAAACGCCTCCCTGGCGCGGCTGAGATGCTCGGCCGGTCCACCGGCCAGAAGAGTGACGAGACCATCGATGGCTCTGTCCCTGGTCCCCCAGACCGGAGCATCGAGAAAAGGGACCTGGCGTTTTTCCGCTTCCGCAGCCAGTTCCAAAGTGGCCTCCAGAGAATGGGAGCCGAGGTCGACAAGCAATGTTTCGGGAGCAATATTGTCGAGGAGGCCGTCCGACCCTGGAAGAACGCGGTTCTTTTCATCCTTTTCCGGCAGAATAAGGATGACCATGTCGCGATCATGTACCGCCTCTGCGGGAGAGGAAGCCATTTGCACCCCCATCTCCTTGAGGTCTTCTGTAGCGCGTGACTGAATGTCGAAAACGTTGAGGGAATAGCCTTTTTGGGCGAGGTTGATGGCCACCGGCTTGCCGATAGTCCCGAGTCCGATAAAACCGATTTTTTTAATCATAACTGACCTTTTCAAGGTGGTTCTGGAAAATTAAATACAGATAATAGTTAAATATAGCTCTTCTTCGCCTGTTAAACAATGCGCTTCTTGGCAGGAAAAACAAAATTCCGGGACCTGAAAAGTCCTGTTGGCCGCCAGTTTCTCCGGAAAACAAAACAACAAAAAATCCCCATCTGGAAATGGGGATTTATTATATTTTAAACTTCAGAGAAGTTAATTGCTATTGTTTGGGTTTACAGCAATCCGGGGGCTCCATTCCTTTGGCTCTGAAAGAACAGTGCTTGGAAAGGGATTTATCGTATTTTTTTGCGCCGACATCGTGCCAGCTGGGGGATTTGGCGTAATTTGTCTTGCTCCAACCGCTGCCTTTTAAAGAGAAGGCAGGCGCTGAAATAAGCTTATGCACTGGACCTTTGCAGAATTTACATTCGGTGATGGGATCATCCGAAAATTTTTGTTTAACTTCGAAAACTTCGCCGCATTTTTCGCAACCGTATTCATATACTGGCATGTAAAACCTCCTGAAAGTTTTAAACATCGGGTAATGTAATCCTCGCTCCAGTGTTTGTCAAGGGCGCACATGGAAAAATTTAGGCATGATTATTAAGCATGAAATCAGGCTAATGAGACCTTGAGCGGAATTCTAATTCTTTGCCTGAAAATGACGGATAACTTCCAGTTGTTCAGCGAGAAGATCTGAAAAAGGCAGGCCGCTCCTGGCAAACATTGGTTTAAGGCTTTGCCGTCGGTCACAGTAGGGGAGGGGCCCCGAGGAGAGATAATGGAGAAGCTGGCGGCTGCGCAGAGCGTCGAACCATCCGTGGAAAGCGGCAATAAAGCTTTTGGCGTTGGGGTGGTTGGCTTGCAGGCGTGGCCAGTTATAGGAAAGCTTGATTCCTCTCAGAAAGTCGGCAAGGTGAGAGGAAATAAAACCGGCTTTGTCAATTACCGTGTCGGCTGAGGCCTGCCAGTGGCTCTCGGCGCAGGACAGCCATGCCCCGAGGAGGGAAAAACTGTCGGGATGGTAAAAGCGCACCGCCTGGTCGGGCTCGCGCAGGAAACGGGCAACGGTCGGCCCGGTGCCAAAAGGGACCCGCAACGATGGACGCGGGGAGGGATGGACGGTCGTGCCGCGCAAATGGGCGACGCCCGTGGTTTTCTGCATCTGTTGGAGAAAATAGAAATCCTCGCCCGAAGGGCGGCGGTTCATCCCCCCGTTTCGCACGTAGGCACCGGCACGGCAGGCTATGGTGCTGCCGATGGTATGGAAGGCATAAGGCGATCCGGCCAGGGACAGACCGAGAACATAGCTGCGCAGATAGAGTTCGTAATGGCGGATGGCGGTATCGATTTCCTGTGTTTTCCCTGCTTGGTGGCGGAAGGGAAGCACGGCGCATCCCTGGGGGTGATTTCGAAAGTGCTCAATTATGGCTGCCAGGTAGGTGGGCTCCACCAGAGTGTCGGCATCCAGGGAGATAAATATGGGTGCCTCTGTCCTGTTGAAACGGCAATGGCTCAGGGCAAGATCAAAACCCAGCTTGCGGGCCGGGCCGACACCTCCCTTGCCGGGAAGTTCCCTGCCTGGCGACGCCGCGTCCACCCAGGCCGGTTGCAGGGCGCCGAAGCTGAGCTTCCCATCGCGGAGTTCCAAAAGAGTGTTGTTATTGTCCTCTTTGTCCGCGGGAGAGACTCCGACGCCATGGTTGACGACGACCACAACCAGAAAACGCTTGAGTATTTCCGGCGGATTCTGCGCCAAACTTTGCAGGGTGGCTGGGAGATGGCGGCTTTCGGCCAGGGCCGGAATGACTACCGCGCCGTCATAGTCGGAACGTTCACTTCCCTCAAGAAGCCAGGGGCCGGAAAGGGCACGCTTGCGCAGGTAGCGGAGGGTTTCGGCAGGTAATTGAGAAGAATGCGTTGTCATGGCTGTGTGCGGTCGAAGATGGTCAGGGCCTGGGAGAGGAGATCATCCGCCGGATCGAGCCAGTGGATGAGAACACCGTGGCGTTCCATACGCCTGAACCAGGTCATCTGCCGTTTGGCAAAGGCGCGGATAGCGCTGGCGAGTTGCTGAACGAGATCGTTGCGGTTGAGTTTGTCCTGCAGGTGGAGGGCGACAAAACGATATTCCAGGCCGTAGGACTCCAGCACCGGGTAAGGGACACCGTTGTCATGGAGATTCGCCACTTCTTCGATCATGCCTTCATCCAGGCGCTGGCGGAGACGGGTCTCAATCCTTTGGATGAGTTCTTTTCTCTCCCAACGGATGCCGAATATCAATGGGGACAACTCCGGGGCCGGCGGAAGGTTTTGGGGCTGCGGGTTATTTTCACCCTCGCCGATTTCTATGGCGCGAATGAGCCGCTCGCGGTTGATGGTGTCCGTGGTGTTGTGCTGCTCCGGTTTGAGTGCAAGAAGGCGGGCGGTCAGCTCTTCATCCGAGAGGGGCGCCAGTTCTGCCCGCAACTGCGGATTGGGGGGAACCTCGACCAGCCGGTAACCCCGCAGGGCGGCATCGAGATAGAGGCCGGTGCCGCCGACCAGGACCGGCAGCCGCTGGCGTTGGCGGATGTTTTCGAAGGCCGCGTAAAAGAGGCGCTGAAATTCGAAGAGGTTGAATTCGTAGCCCGGTTCGGCGATATCGATCAGGTGGTAGGGAATGTCGCCGTATTCAGCGAGGTCCTTGCCGGTGCCGATGTCCATGCCGCGATAAACCTGGCGCGAATCGGCGGAGATGACTTCCCCATTAAGCTTGCGGCACAGTTCTACACCGAGGCGGGTTTTTCCCGAGGCGGTGGGACCGAGCACGACGAGAAGGTTGGGGTTGAGATTCATTTCATACATCCCGGGAATGAATTTCTGGGATTATACTCAAAGTTGTCTAAATAGTACATGCGATCATTTTTGACTTGGTTGACCCTTTCAGCCTGCTGTGGTTAAATTAGCATTAAAATTGATTATTGGGAGAGATAGTGAAAACCGCATTTCTGGCTTTTGGCTCCAATCTGGGAGACCGGCGGGAAACCCTCGAGCGGGCGCGCGCCTTGCTTGGCAGGGAGAATGAAATCGAGGTCGTCAGGGAGTCCCTGCTGTACGAAACCGAACCGGTTGGCGGCCCTGCAGGCCAGCCGTTTTTTCTTAATGCTGTTGCCGAGCTTCGAACGACATTGTCTCCTCATCAACTTTTAAGCCGCTGCCAGACCCTCGAAGCGTTTTTCGGCCGGGAAAGGAAGATTCCCTGGGGAGCGCGCACCCTTGACCTCGACATCTTGTCTTATGGTGGCGAGGTTATCGTCGATCCTGACCTGACCATTCCCCACCCCAGGCTTCACGAGCGTTTTTTTGTTCTCATGCCCCTTGCTGAAATTGCGCCTGATTGGCGTCATCCCTTGTTAAACAAAACCGCTGCACAACTCTGTGGCGCTCTCTCCGACCTTTCCGGCATTCGCCCTTTCCAGGAACAGTGGTGATCACATGATTTTTCGATTTCTCTGGTTTCTCCTTCTGGGTTTTCTGTTTTATAAACTGTTTCAGTCCCTGAGAGATTCTTTTTCGAGACCGTCCAGAGGGCCTTCCGGAAAGTCACCGGGAAAAGGGGAAAAAATGGTCAAGGATCCCCAGTGCGGCACTTATGTCCCTCAATCCGAATCTTTGACTGCCACACGGGCCGGGAAAACCTACTATTTCTGTTCTTCGGAATGCCGAGAAAAATTTCTCTCTGAATGATTTCCTGTATCTGTAAGTTATGGTCGGGCATTAGCGCAAGCCATTGACCTGTCTAAGCTGTCCAAAAATCACCGACAAACCTATGGGTGCGCCTCAGATTTTTGAACTGCTTTTTCATGCCAGGCACTGACACTCTTTCTCCGCCTCCAACTCACGGATGCGGGAAATAATAAAACAGCGTTTTTAAGAATATAACGTCTTCCTCTCCCTTTTGTGAGAGAGGGCGCTTCCGTGAAAAAGATTTATTCTCTTTTGTCCGGCTTGGTTATCTATAAAAATGGGATAAACCAGGACACTGGCCATTCTAAAAGTTTTAATACAAAAATAAAACAGTGTTTTTTTTCTTGCCAACCCAACTTTTTCTAGCTAATATTTGGTCATTGTTGAATAGATGAATCAGGTTATGCTTTTAGATAAGGAGGACCAATGAATATTCATGAATATCAGGCAAAACAGGTCTTGCGGGGCTTTGGGATCAAGGTCCCACGCGGAGAAATATGCTTCCACGCTGCCGCTGCCCGTGAAGCCGCCAAAAACCTTGGCGACGGCCCCTACGTGGTAAAGGCTCAGATTCACGCCGGCGGCCGGGGCAAAGGCGGCGGCGTTAAGGTGGTCAAGACCATTGACGAGGTCAAACTGGCGGCTGAGAAAATGCTCGGCATGCAGCTTATTACTCATCAGACCGGTCCTGAAGGAAAAATCGTCCGCCGGGTTTACGTTGAAGAGGGCTGCGATATCGCACGCGAACTCTATGTCAGCCTGCTGGTTGACCGGGCCACCTCTAAAGTGACTCTCATGGCCTCTTCCGAAGGTGGGATGGATATCGAGGAAGTGGCAGCCAAGACTCCTGAGAAGATTTTCAAGGAAGCCATTGACCCGACGGTCGGCATGACGGCTTTTCAGGCGCGGCGCATGGCATTCCGTCTTGGTCTGGAAAAGAAACAGATTGGTCAGGCGGTCAAGTTTTTCCAGGGGCTTTACGAGGCGTTTCTGGCCAAAGACTGCTCCCTGGTGGAGATTAACCCCCTGGTCGTGACGGGCAGTGGTGAAGTTATCGCTCTCGACGCCAAACTTAATTTTGATGACAACTCACTCTATCGTCAGCCCGATATCCGCGCAATGCGCGATTTCGACGAAGAGGACGTCAACGAAATCGACGCTTCGGAACACGATCTTTCCTATATTTCACTGGACGGCAACATCGGCTGCATGGTCAACGGCGCCGGCCTGGCCATGGCCACCATGGACATCATCCAACTGTGCGGCGGTTCCCCGGCCAATTTCCTCGATGCCGGTGGCGGGGCTACCCGCGAAAAGGTTACGGCGGCCTTCAAGATCATTCTTGGAGATCCCAAGGTCAAAGGGATTCTGGTCAATATCTTTGGCGGTATCATGAAATGTGACATTATCGCCCAGGGGATCATCGATGCGGTCAACGAGGTTAATCTCACGATTCCGCTGGTGGTTCGCCTTGAAGGGACCAACGTCGAAAAAGGGAAAGAACTGCTCAAGAACAGCGGCCTGAACATCATTGCGGCCGAAGGGATGACCGATGGCGCCCAGAAAATCGTCAAAGCTGTTGCCGGAACGGGGGTTTGATCATGAGTATTTTAGTCAATAAGGAAACCAAGGTTATTACTCAGGGGATCACGGGTGCCCACGGTCTGTTCCATACCGTGGCGGCCATGGAATATGGTACCGAGGTTGTCGGCGGGGTTACCCCCGGCAAGGCCGGCACCATGGTTGAAGGGGTTCCCGTCTTCAATACGGTAGCGGATGCGGTTCAGGAAACCGGCGCCAATGCATCGGTCATCTATGTGCCGCCGCCGTTTGCCGCCGATGCCATTATGGAAGCCGTCGATGCCGAGATCCCCCTTGTGATCTGTATTACCGAAGGCATTCCGGTTCTCGACATGGTGAAGGTCAAGCATTACATGAAAGGCAAAAAGACCCGCCTGATCGGCCCTAACTGCCCCGGCATCATCACTCCGGGTGAATGCAAGATCGGCATAATGCCCGGTTACATTCATACTCCGGGTCCGGTGGGGGTGGTCTCCCGCAGCGGCACCCTGACCTACGAGGCGGTCTGGCAGCTTACCACCCGCGAGGTGGGACAGACCACCTGTATCGGTCTGGGTGGCGACCCGGTCAACGGCACCAACTTCATCGATGTACTGGAACTTTTTGAGAAGGATCCCGCCACTGAGGCGGTCCTGATGATCGGTGAGATCGGCGGGACGGCTGAGGACGAGGCGGCTCGTTACATTCGCGACAACATGAGTAAACCCGTGGCGGCCTTTATTGCCGGCCAGACGGCTCCTCCCGGAAAGCGTATGGGTCATGCGGGCGCTATCATCTCCGGCGGCAAAGGTACGGCTTCCGAGAAGATTGCTACCCTCGAGGAATGCGGCGTGAAGGTGGCAAAGTCGCCTGCGGACATGGCCGAAACGCTGCTCAGCATTTATAAACCCTAGGAGTTGTCGGGCTTGGGGGATCGTAAAGAAAAAATGGAAAATCGAGGGTAGGATTTTGGACAAATTCGAGAGCGTACAGGAAGACAATTTGTCGAAATTTTGCGGAAATATGACCGATTTACCTTTTTCGCAATAGATTGATTTCTAACTCCGACAGGTTCCTGAAGACAAAGCGGAGGGGGCAACAGCCTTTGTTTTAACTCACTTATAGTGAAGCGAGGAAAATCATGACTAAAAAAACAGGAAAAATCATTTATACCAAAGTGGACGAAGCACCCGCCCTGGCGACTTACTCCCTGCTCCCTATCATCCAGGCTTACACCAAGGGCTCCGGGATCGAGTTCGAAACCCGTGACATCTCCCTGGCCGGTCGTATTATTGCCAATTTCCCCGAGAAGCTGACCGATGCCCAGAAACAGACCGATGATCTCGCTTTTTTGGGTGACCTAGCCAAGGCCCCTGAAGCCAACATCATCAAGCTCCCCAATATCAGTGCCTCCCTTCCCCAGTTGACCGCAACCATCAAGGAACTGCAGTCCCAGGGCTACGATGTTCCCGATTACCCGTCGGAACCGAAAAACGATGCGGAAAAGGAAATCAAGGATCGTTACGCCAAGATATTGGGAAGTGCGGTAAACCCGGTTCTGAGGGAAGGTAACTCCGACCGCCGCGCCGCGGTATCGGTAAAGAATTTCGCCAAGAAGAACCCCCACCGCATGGGTCCGTGGACGGCCGATTCCAAAACCCACGTGTCCCACATGACCGGTGGCGATTTTTTCTCCAACGAGAAATCGATGGTGTTGGCGAAGGCTGCCAATACCCGTATCGAGTTTGTCGGCAAAGACGGGGCCACCACCGTGCTCAAGGCCGAACTGCCTCTGCTTGAAGGCGAGGTCCTCGATTCCACCGTCATGAGAAAGAAAGCCCTGCGCGAGTTTATCGAAACCCAGATCCAGGATGCCAAGGAAAAGGGTGTATTGTTTTCGGTACATCTCAAAGCCACAATGATGAAGGTCTCCGACCCGATCCTTTTCGGTCATGTCGTTTCCGTTTATTTCAAGGATGTTTACGAGAAGCATGCTACTCTGTTCAAGGAACTTGGAATCCATCCCAACAACGGTTTGGGCGATCTCTACAACCGCATCGCAGACCTGCCGGCAGATAAGAAGGCCGAGATCAACGCCGACATCAAGGCTGTTTATGAGAAAAATCCGCCCCTGGCCATGGTAAATTCCGACAAAGGCATCACCAACCTGCACGTTCCCAGCGACATCATCATCGATGCCTCTATGCCGGCCATGATCCGCGAATCCGGAAAAATGTGGGGTCCCGACGGCCAGTTGCATGACACCAAGGCCGTAATCCCCGACAGCAGCTATGCCGGGGTTTTTAAGACCGTGATTGAAGATTGCAAGAAAAACGGCGCCTTTGATCCGGCCACCATGGGCACGGTTCCTAACGTAGGCCTCATGGCGAAGAAGGCCGAAGAGTACGGTTCTCACGACAAGACCTTTGAAGCTCCCGGCGATGGCGTCATCCGCGTGGTGGATGACGCCGGCAATGTCCTGCTCGAACAGAACGTGGAAGAGGGCGACATCTACCGTAACTGCCAGACCAAGGATGCCCCGATCCGTGACTGGATCAAGCTGGCTGTCACCCGTGCCCGCCTCACCAATACCCCGGCTGTTTTCTGGCTGGACAAGAACCGTGCTCACGATGCCCATCTCATTGAGAAGATTAACAAGTACCTCCCCGAGCATGACACCAGCGGTCTCGATATCCGCATCATGTCCCCGGTGGAAGCCGCCCAGTTCTCGGTTGAACGCATTCGCAAGGGACTGGATACAATCTCCGTTACCGGCAACATACTGCGTGACTACAATACCGACCTGTTCCCGATTCTTGAACTCGGCACCAGCGCCAAGATGCTCTCCATCGTTCCCCTAATGAACGGTGGCGGCCTGTTTGAAACCGGCGCCGGCGGGTCGGCTCCCAAGCATGTTCAGCAGTTCCAGGAAGAAGGCCATCTGCGTTGGGATTCCCTTGGTGAGTTTCTGGCTTTGGCCGAGTCCCTGGAACATTTCGCCCGTGTGAACGACAACGAAAAGGCCAGGACCTTTGCCGCAGCCCTGCACAGCGCCAACGGTAAGTTCCTTGACAGCAACAAGTCCCCCGGTCGCCTGGTACATGAGCTTGACAATCGCGGCAGCCATTTCTACCTGGCGATGTACTGGGCCCAGGCCTTGGCAGAGCAGACGGAGGACAAGGAACTCCAGGCCCGTTTTTCCCGGCTGGCAGAACAGTTGGCGGCCAACGAAGCAAAGATCATGGACGAGCTGGATGCGGCCCAGGGCAGCCCGGTTGACCTGGGCGGCTACTATCGCCCCGATTCCGAAAAAGTCAGCAAGGCCATGCGCCCCAGCGCCACCTTCAACGCGGCTTTGGCAGCACTTGGATAAGCGAAGTGGTTATTTGTAAAACTGATTGAAACCTCAAGGCGGGGACGGAATGTGAATTTTGTCCCCGCCTTTTTTGTTTCAAAATGGCCTGTTGGTGCTGGTTAAGAACTTGGGTGCAAGATCAGCTGCGGTAAATTGAATTTTTCAGCTTTTAACAGGGATGAATGGAAAAAGATTTCTGGCACTTAAACGAATCGGCAGCCCTGCTGCAATAAGGCGGCATGGTTGGAGGTGAAGACCGGCGGATCGCGGTGGAGGATCGGGGCAACCAGAGGATCGCGCTTGAATTCCTGTTCGAGAAAACGGCGAACTTTCTGTCGGTCCCAGCCCCTGGGGTGCTCGAAATCCTGGTAAAAAGAGAGGTTACCTTCGTAAAAATCCCTGGTCTTCAGCTCGGATGCCTCTTTGGAAGCCATGGGCAGGTTGAATATCGCCAGGTTGAGAAAGGTGATGGCCTCATGGTGGCGGCGCACGAATTCGAGGGTATGACGGGCTTCCTGGCGGGACTCGCCCGGGGTGCCGAAGAGGAGATAGACATAAGTCGCTATACCGGCCTCCCGTAAGGCTTCCAAAGCCCGGGAAGACACATCAAGATCGATCCCTTTCTCCATCCGTTCCAGGACCTTCTGATCCCCCGATTCAATCCCCAGCTTGAGCATGACGCATCCCGAGCGGCGCAGGGCGCGGCAGAAATCCCTGTCGCACAACATCTCGGAAATTCGGATAAAGCCGTACCAGGGAATACCGATCGGCTGTTCCGTCAGAGCCTGAAGAAGCGCTGGATGAACGGCATTGTCGAGGAGGTGGAGGAGGGACGGGCGGGTTTGTCCGGCGAGGCTGTCGAGGTCTCCTAATACGCGATCGGTTGCAAGCGGCGCATAGGGGTTGCCCTCGGCTTTTTCCGGGCAGAAGGAACAGCGGTTCCACCAGCAGCCCGAGGCGGCGGCATAGGGGAGGATGAAGCCTGGTGCCAGGTAGGCGTTTTTCGCGAGATCGGAATAGTCCGGTGTTGCCTGAGGTAATAGATTTTCCGCACCTAGAATTTTTAAAAGGGGGCCTTCGCCGGGCCCGGCAATGAGGTGATCAACGAGTCCGGAAAAAGGGTTGCTCCAACCCGGATGCCGCAGCCATGACGTAACCAGTCCCCCTCCCATGATGATCGGCAGATGGGGATAGTGTCGTTTCAGAAAACCGGCCATGGCAAAAGCGGGAAGGGCCTGGCTGAGATAATTGACTGACAGCCCTGCATGTGATGGGGCGGTGTCCTCAACCAGTTTCGCGAGGCGTTGGGAAAACCAGGCATAATAGAGGTTGTTTTCCGGCGTTTCGGCGGCTTGCAAAAGGTCTGCGCTTCTTATTGGGGAGAGGGTCGGGTCCTGGTAATTGGCCAGAGACAGGCCGATGCCCTGGTTCTTGCCATGCAGGGCCAGGACCCGCGAGACATCGCTGACGGCACGTTTGTAGCGATCCAGGTTGCCGTAAAGGGCCGGGGAGCGCAGGGCCGCCTGATTGGCTTTCAAGTTGCGGCAGGCGCGTCGCGACCAGGTATCGTCTGCATCAAGGAGGGGCTTGGCGAGAAGATGCTCCAGACCTGCCAGGTTGGCGTCGAACAAAGTGCAGGGAAATCCGGCGCTGCGTAAGGCGCCGGCCAGTTTGGCCAGGCCGGCCGGAGGTTCACTGGGCTTGGCTACCGGGGGATAGATGAGGAGCATGGCGTCCTTTATTTGCGGGGCTGAAAATCCCTGTCCTCAGACAGAGGTGCATGGATGCTGGATACAGGTAATCAGGTACAGTTTGCCACCTTACAATAAGTACCCTTTGCAGGGAAAGGTTTTGGTGTTCATCCCAATGAAGAGAATTTTATTGGCGGATTTTTCGGATAATACGAACACGGTCGCCGGGAAATATGAGGTGAGGGTTTTCAATACGGCTCAATCTTGCCAATTCCGGATAGCGCAAAGGATTGTCGAGATAATGTTTGGCAATATGCCATAGGGTATCCCCCCGGATAACAGTGTGGACAATCTCAAGCGCACCGGCGCCAGCGGTTTTTTTTGAGGGTGGCCGCGCGGGGGAAGAGGCCTCTTTCTCAGGACGTTCCAGAAGAAAGGTGAAATCATCGGTTTCGATTTTGAGGAGAATGGTGGAGCTACTATTCTCTAAAGCATGGTTTATTCCAGGCGAAACTTTCCGGGCTATGGTTGCCGGGGTAGTTCCCTCAATATTTGCAGAGGGCTGAGAAAAAACAGCCCTGGTTGATTTTTTGTCTATATTATCAGCGGTTATTTTTTCCCCTCCCGACTGGTCGGATTCCTTCCCATCGCTTATTAACATTGGCAAATTGTCTGACTTGAGAACTGCCATCTGAGGAGCCGGGGATGACGGGGTGGTCTTGATATTTCCTGTAGGTTCCCTCCATAACCACCCAATTCCTGCGCACAGGGCCAGGACGATAATCGCCGCCCCCATGTTCATCCAAAGGGAATGCTTCCTCCCTGAATCTTTGTTGCTTTGCCTGCTATCTGTGGGGGCCTTTATTTCAGTAGCCGCCTTGCTTGCCGGGGAGGTGACTTCCGGCAAAGTCTGGAATCTCAGGCGTGGTTTTTCCTTGATATGAGTGGCTGAAAGGGGCGGGGATTGCCGAAAGGCAACTTTGTGGGCAGGTCTGGCCGAAAACGTTTTTGCAGGCGGTGTAACCGGAGGAGATGGAAGCTGTCGTGAGGGTAAAATTCCCGGGCCTGTAGCTTGTCCTGGATTGGTTGCCTTTATCTTTGGCACATTGGTGGGAATATCCCGGCCTGACAACTCGGTGTTTGTCTGGAGGCCTGAGCTTGCCGGCAGTTCTTCGTTGAAGCATTCGGCTTTAATGCCGGAATGATCGGTCACGGGAGGTCGCGAGGGTTGGCACTTCATGTCGAAGAGTTGTTGGCAGGTGGTTCGCCACATGATCAGGTTGTCCCTGAAAATCATGGTTTTGGCCCCTGAACTGGGGCGCAATTCAAGCAAATCGCTCGTGGCCCAATCATTTTCAGGGCTGATATCCAAAACCTCATCGACCTGGAAAGCGATCATTTCGGAACCGAGACGGCATAACAGAAGTTGACCATGGCCGGAAACTTCATTGTCGGGCAGGCCGAATTTGCGGGGCAGGCTTACGACAGTAGCTGTCTTTCCGTGAATAGAGCAAAATCCGGGAATTTCATAGGGCGCCCGGGGGATGTAATGGATTTTGGGAATCGGCACTATGGCTTCGATTTCCATAGCCGGAAGGCCCAGGAAATAATTGCCAACCCGAAAGGTCAATATGGTTTGCGAATCTGAATTTTTTTCCGGCATGGCTTAAAAAGCGTCAGGAAGTTTGGGACCCCGACTTCTGAAACTATGAAATTGACCTCACCCCGTCCATTTAAAAATCGCACGATGCCACTGGACTGAACAGTCAAAGTCTGACAATGGATTGCAGGTGGGGATGCACGGCCCGTTCCAGATGCCGGTTAATTTTTCAGAGAGGGAATTAATCAGGGTTGCGGAGATTTTTGAGTTGTCATTTTTTTATCAGCGAGCGTAAACGCCCGGAAATTTCGCTGATGCCGTGGCTCAATTTGGACATCCAGGCCGGGCTGACCTGTATCTGAAGATAGAGGTCACCGGCGGGAGCTCCCCCTTTTCCCGGTCCGCCCATGCTTTTGAGGCGGATTTTCTGGCCGGTTCTGATGCCGCGGGGAATGGCAACAACCAGGTTTTTTCGGTTGGTGCGGCAGAAAAATTTAATTTTGCCGCCCTCTTTAGCGAGTTTGTCCGGGACCGCCAGGTGTTCGGTTTTGTCCTGGCCGGGTACGGGGAGTTCCACCCCGAAAACCCCTTCGATCCCTTTCTGCATGATCTTGCCCATCATTTTGTTGAAAAGGCCCGGAGATGCACCGTTTTTACCGCCACCCTGGGGATAACGGAATTGTCCTTCCATGCCCCCGCGGCGGAAGACAAAAGTCTGATAGTCCTTGCCGTACATCTCCTTGAAAATCTCTTCAAAGCCGCGCAGGCCGAATGCTTTGCTGATTTCCTCGAAAATCTGGTAAACGTCTGAACCGCGGAAAATATCCTGCTCGCTGTGGGTGCTGCGGTAGCGTTCATAGGCCCGGGCACCGTGGGCCTGACGGATGGCATCGTAATCCCGGCGTTTTTCCGGGTCGGAAAGGACCGCATAGGCCTCGTTGACCTCTTTCATTTTCAAGGCGGCCTCGGGGTTATCCCGGTTGCGGTCGGGATGGTACTGCAAAGCCAGCTTGCGGTAATTCTCTTTGATTTGTTTGGGTTCGGCGTTTCTGTCTACTTCGAGAATCTGATAAAAATCTTTGGGTGCCATGGGCTGCTTTCAAAATGGGCAAAAAGATGGGTATGAAACCAATATCTTCAGAAGTAGCTCCAAAATAACCATTTCGCGATTAAATAAAAAGGCAAAAATTGAATTATATATGTGGAAAAGTT
Source organism: Deltaproteobacteria bacterium (assembly GCA_016934985.1). Classification (GTDB taxonomy): domain Bacteria; phylum Desulfobacterota; class Desulfuromonadia; order Desulfuromonadales; family JAAYDE01; genus JAFGRU01. The sequence continues at coordinate 12,474 of JAFGRU010000021.1, read as the reverse complement.
TTACCCCCATTTGGAGATTCATTGTGATATTATCTCTTTTCTGAAAATCGTTAATTTCTATTAGGAGGTCATGAGAGGTTATGGATATTGAGCTAAAACCTGCCCCGGTTAAAAAGCCTCGTGTGGAAGACGAGTCGAAGCTCGGGTTTGGCAAGTATTTTACCGACAACATGTTTGTCATGAATTACAAAGAAGGGGTGGGCTGGCATGACGCCCGCATTGTTCCCTATGGCCCCTTCACTCTGGACCCTTCGGCCCTTGTTCTGCACTACGCTCAGGAAATTTTTGAAGGTTTGAAAGCGTTTCGCCAGGAAGACGGTTCGGTGGCGCTTTTCAGACCCCTGGACAATATCCGCCGCTTCAACCGCAGCGCCCACCGCATGTGCATGCCGGAAGTGGACGAGGAGTTTTTTCTTCATGCCTTGAAAGAGCTGATCCGCGTTGAATCAGACTGGGTTCCGTCGAGTAAGGGGACAAGTCTTTACATCCGGCCGACCATGATTGCCAGCGAAGCTGCCCTGGGTCTTAAATCGGCCTCTGAATTTCTTTGCTTTATCATTCTCTCGCCTGTCGGTGCCTATTATAAAAACGGCCTGGAGCCGGTTAAAATCTGGATTTCCGATGAATATGTCCGCGCCGCGCCTGGTGGTACCGGCGACTGCAAGACCGGCGGCAACTACGCAGCGAGCCTTTATGCTTCCGCCCAGGCTACCCGGAATGGATACGACCAGGTCCTTTGGCTTGACGCCACCCACCGCAAATATGTCGAAGAGGTGGGGAGCATGAACATGTTTTTTGTTTATGACGACAAGGTTTACACTTCCCCTCTGAGAGGGACCATTCTCAACGGTGTTACGCGGCGTTCCATTCTTGCCCTGGTTGAGGAAATGGGGCTCGAGGTTGTCGAACATCCTCTGGCCGTCGAGGACATTATGGAAGGGGCGGTCAATGGGCGGCTCAAAGAGGCTTTCGGGACCGGCACGGCTTGCGTGGTTTCTCCCGTCGGACAATTCACCTACAAAGACGAGACGGTTTCTTTAGGAAACGGTCAGATGGGGGTTTTGACAACCCAGCTTTACAACACCCTGACCGGCATTCAATACGGCACCCTTAAAGACAATCGCGGTTGGGTGCTGTCCGTCTGAAATTCTGAAGGCTTAAACTGTATTATCAAGTAGCCGCTCCAGGTTGGAGCGGCTACTTTTATTTGAGGAAAAATGTTTTTCATGCTTTTTAATCACTGCCTAAGAAGTAAGGCTGTAACTTGCCTATAATTTCACCACAGGCCTGGTAATAGGGCAAAAACGTCCATCCAAAATCATCCTCCCCTGGTTCTAAGCATTTTTTTGTTTCTTTATTAAAGCGAACAGCCTCCACTGCCCTTTTCGTGGGCAGATCTGCCCAAAAAATAATCATAATGTTTTCCTGCTATTTGCTCGAAATAATCCAAGTTGCCGAAAATATTATAAATTTTAAGTGGCAAGTTAATTGCTATTTGTTTATCCAACCAAACAATCCCAATGGAGGTGTGGAGATGAAGGAAACCCCTAAACGTAAACTTTTGATGATTCTTGTCGCAGGCATGATGCTTCTGCCGACCCTGGCTTTCGCTGAGGAGGCGGCAACCGCAAACCCCGGTGATACGGCCTGGATGCTTGTCAGCACAGCTCTTGTCTTTGTTATGTTCCCCGGCCTTGCCTTGTTTTATGCCGGCATGGTCCGTTCGAAAAACGTTTTATCCTCCTGTATGCACACATTTGCCGCCATGGCGATCATCGGTGTTCAATGGGTGGTTTTAGGATATACCATGGCTTTCGGTGGAGCAGGTTCTTTTTTTGGTGGTTTTGAAAATCTGTTTTTAAACGGAATTACTCCCGAAAGCCTTACCGGCACCATTCCGACATTGGTTTTCGTCATGTTCCAGGGGATGTTTGCCATTATTACCCCCGCATTGATTTCCGGGGCCGTTGCCGAGAGGATGAAATTTTCCACCTATTGTGTATTCATTCTGTTGTGGGCCACTTTGGTGTACGACCCCATCTGCCACTGGGTCTGGGGTGATGGCGGCTGGCTTTTGGAGATGGGCGCCCTTGATTTTGCCGGCGGCACCGTGGTCCACCTGTCATCCGGTATCTCGGCTCTTGTGGTAGCCTTGTTTCTCGGCAAGCGCTTAGGGTATCCGCGTGAACGGATGATGCCTCACAATCTCTCAATGACTCTCCTGGGAGCCGGCCTGTTATGGTTCGGATGGTTCGGATTCAACGCAGGCAGCGCCCTTTCCGCCGGTAGTGGTGCCGGGTTGGCCTTCGCTGCTACTCAGACCGCAGCTGCCGCCGCGGCGCTCAGCTGGATGTTGCTCGAATGGATCAAGGCAGGAAAACCGAGTGCCCTGGGGGCCGCCTCCGGTGTTGTTGCAGGCCTTGTTGTCGTCACTCCCGCGGCCGGTTTTGTTACCCCATTCTGGGCTCTCGTAATGGGACTCCTGGCAGGTATCGTTTGTTATTGCGGCGTCATGATGAAACATAAATTCGGTTACGATGACTCTCTTGATGCTTTTGGTGTTCACGGTATCGGTGGGGCTTTCGGGGCTCTGGCGACAGGGGTATTTGCAACCGTTGGGGCCAGCGGTGTGATTGCCGGTAATCTGCACCAGCTCTGGGTTCAGTTTATTGGAGTTGCGGCAGCCGGCGCCTATGCTGTCGTCGTAACCGTGGTTATTCTGGCGGTCCTGAAGGCGACCATGGGCCTCCGGGTCAGCGAGGAAGAAGAGGTCGTCGGGCTCGATCAGAGTGCCCATTCGGAATCCGGATACAATCTTTAATAACTGGAAAATTGGCTTCGGGGGCGGTTCCAGGCCCGTTATCGGCTGGAAAAAGGGGGGCGCCGGAATCTGGTTTTGACATGCCGTAGTCTTTGACGATATAATTAATCCCAATAATTGCTTTGCAGAGAAGGGCGCTGGTATTCGAGCGCCTTTTTCTAAGTTTATGAACCGCAAATTGTTTTGCTCCGGATGGTGACAGCCCTCGAAAAGGGAGAAAACAGGATACCGGTTTTTTCCAAGGTTTTGAAAATCCAATTTTTGGGATTAAATAAGGACTTTCCCAATAGCTGAAAAGGCCATATTATTTGCCTTTTAACCCGATAATGTGCTATTGGAAATGTCCTTTTCAGGCAAGAAGCCTGTCGAACTTGGGTGTCGTAACGAGAAGATGGGGGATCGAGATGGATTTCCCTCTCGCGCAGCAAATTAACGCCCAAGTCTGGCAGGCTCCTTGACACCAGAGACAATGAGTTGGGAGGATTTCGGTTATGTGCCGTATTGGTGCTATAAAGAGCAAGAACTATTTTCATCCTAGCCGGATTTTTCTGCTGATGCAGTCGATGCAGAAAGGGCATGATAATTCCGGTTTCGCCATGGTCATGCAGGACCTCGGTGGAATTTTCAAGGGTTTCAAAAATTATCCGACCCTCTCCCTGGCCTGTACCGATGAAGGGCTCAAGATCGCGGAAGATCTTCTGCATGCCGCCGGGTTTCAACGGCTTTTGCACTACGAGCCAAAAACCAACCCTCAGCCGGGGCTCGATATCAACACCATGCCGAATTACGTCTTTGAAACTTTCATGTATCCCCGGGAGTACCAGAAGGCTTCCGCGAAGGAAAAAGGGGAAATCCTCGTCAATATGCGTCTGACGCTGCGTAAAGCCCTTGAGGAAGGGGACAATGGCTATGTGTATTCTTTCTGGCCGGATGTCCTGACCCTCAAGGAAATCGGCAATCCCCAGGATATCGGGACCTATTTCAATCTCTGGGAGCCGGATAAGAATTTCACCGCCCGGATTATTACCGCGCAGTGCCGCCAGAATACCAATTACGACATCGTCCGTTATGCGGCCCACCCTTTCTTCCTTCAGGGTTATACCGTTCTCGCCAACGGCGAAAACACTTTTTACCTTAAAAATGTCGAATTCCAGAGAAAACTTCATCGCGGGTATATCGGGTTCGAATCCGATTCCCAATGCTTTCTTTATACTTTGCACTATGTCCATCATGAGCTGGAATGGCCCCTCCCTTACTACAAACATGTCATTACCCCTCTTCCCTTTGAGGAAATTTCCAGGCGGGACGACAAGGACCAGCTGCTGGCCATCCGCCAGTCCCTTGCCCATCTCGAGATCAATGGCCCCAATACCATCATCGGGGTTCTTCCCGACGGTACCCTTTTTACCTGCTGCGATGCCAAGAAGCTGAGGCCGGTCGTGGTGGGCAGAACGGATGACTATGTGGTGCTGGCTTCGGAGGTTTGCGGTGTCAACGAGGTCCTTCCCGATCGCAAATGGGAAAAGGACATCTATCCGAACGAAAGGGAAATTGTTTCGGTGGACAATAATCTGGAGATTCAGCGATGGAAACAATGAAAGCGCAAAACATAACCACCAACGATCTGTTCTGGCAGGTTAAGTACGATGCCAGCCGTTGCACCCTGTGCGGTTCCTGCGTCGCGGCCTGTTCTTTCCGCGCCATCGAATGCAAAGTCGAACGCCGCCGCATGGTGTTTTCCGAAGGTGACTATCCCGATCCGAAAAGCCGTTTTTCCGCAGTGCCGGTCATTCGTCAGGTCAATTCGGTGAAAAATTTCTGCCGCGGTTGCGGCATCTGCCAGAAGGTCTGCCCCAATGACGCTATTGGACCGGTACGCAATCCCGACACCCGCTTTCCAGTCATCTCCCGCTGTCTCATGGGTGATTCGATCAAGCGCGGCGGGCGTAAAAATCTCGAGGGGGATCACCGTGCCCTTGACAGCATCGGTATCGGCCGCATATCCCAGATGACCGACCCCAGTCTCGATGCCTCGCGTCATACCTTCGATATACTGGCACCGTTCGGCCGTATCCTGCCGCCCAAGCAGTTGCCGCTGAAGGTCGGGGCCGACGGCAAGCTGGAGCAGACAGAACGGACTCCGCCGGTTCGCTGGATCTATCCGGTCATTATCGGCGATATGTCCATTGGCGCCTTGTCCTGGCGCATGTGGGAGGCCATGGCTATCGCCGTCGCCTATCTCAACGAGGAGTGCGGCCTGCCGGTCCGCCTCTGTTCCGGTGAGGGTGGGGTACCCGAGCGTCTGCTGAAGAGCCGTTATCTGAAATATCTCATTCTCCAGATCGCTTCGGGGCATTTCGGTTGGAACCGTATCATCAAGACCATGCCGCATATGACCGAGGACCCGGCGGGTATTCTCATCAAGATCGGCCAGGGGGCGAAGCCCGGGGACGGGGGCCTGCTTCTGGCCCAGAAGGTTGCGGAGCATATCCAGGCCATTCGCGGCGTGCCCAAAGCTGACCTGCTGTCGCCTCCCAACCATCAGGGTCTTTATTCCATCGAGGAGAGTGTTCAGAAGATGTTCCTCTCCTTTAATGCCGCCTTCAAGTTCCGCGTTCCCGTGGCCATCAAGGTGGCCGCGAGCGCCACTTCCGTTTCGGTTTTCAACAACCTGGTCCGCGATCCCTACAATATCGTCGGCGGATTTTTCCTGGATGGTATCGATGGCGGCACCGGGGCGGCCCACGAGGTTTCCCTCGACCACACCGGGCATCCCATCGTCAGCAAGCTGCGCGATTGCTATCTGGCTGCCGTTTCCCAGGGACGCCAGGGCCATATTCCGCTCTGGGCCGGGGGCGGCTTGGGGAAAACCGGCGACCTTGCGGCAGAGGCTTTTAAGATGATCTGCCTGGGGGCCAACGGTATTTTTGCCGGGAAACTGGTCCTCCAGATGGCCGGCTGCGTCGGCAACGACAGAGGCCGCTGCAACGCCTGTAACACGGGCCTGTGCCCGGTTGGCATCACCACCCAGGAGTCGGCGCTGGTTCATCGGCTCAACCCCGAAATGGTTGCGCAGAATATCGTCAATTATTTCCTGGCGATGGACAAGGAGTTCAGAAAGCTGCTGGCCCCCATCGGCAACTCGTCCCTCCCCGTCGGACGTTCGGATGCCCTGGTGGCCACCGATAAGGCGATTGCCGACAGACTAAAGATTCAGTACGTCTGTTAAGGAGAATTGAAATGGCGACGACAATTGTCGGATTTGAGAATGATAAAAGGATTTCCACTCAAAAGCTGCTGCAGAAAATTTATGCGGCTCTTGAGCAGGGAGAAACCGAATTTGAGGTGATCTCCTCGGGTCACCATGATATCGGCGGCCCTCTCTGGACCGAGGATGGAAGCCCTTTGCGTTTCCGGATCAAAAACCCCGGCCAGCGGGTTGGCTCCTTCGGCCTCCAGGGAACCGAAATTATTGTCGAAGGGCCGGCTCCCGCGGACGCTGGTTGGCTCAATGCCGGGGCATCCCTGATCATCAAGGGCGACGGGGGCGATACCACGGCCCACTGTTCCGCAGCCGGTAAGATCTATGTTGCCGGCCGGGTTGGAACCCGTTCCGGTTCCCTGATGAAGCATGACCCGGCTTACGAACCGCCGGAATTCTGGATTTTGAAAAACACCGGTTCCTTTTCCTTTGAATTCATGGGTGGAGGTATCGCTGTGGTCTGCGGTTATGACTCGGAAGAATTCGAGTCGGTTCTCGGTGACCGCAGCTGTGTCGGCATGGTGGGTGGGACTATATTCGTGCGTGGTCCTGTCCAGGGCCTTTCCCATCATGTCTGGTTGGCAGGGCTCGACGAGGCGGACCAGAAATTCCTGCAGGAGAACATTCCGGTTTTCCTTAATAAGATTGGCAAAAAAGAACTTCTTGCCACCCTTACCGATTGGTCACAGTGGCAGAAAATTGTCGCCAAGACCTATGAGGAGCGCAAAGCCCAGAGCCGCATCACTCTGCATGAATTTATCGAGCAGAAATGGGTCCCCGGAGGCATTTTCGCGGATGTCGTGGAAGATGACTACAGTTTTACCGCCGGTCTCGTCAACACCGGCGAACACCGCCTGAAAATCCCTCATTGGCAGGACCGGCGCTACAGCGCCCCCTGTGAGGCCTCCTGTCCCTCGTCTATACCCACTCAACAGAGGATCAATCTTCTGCGCGAGGGCAAAATTGAAGAGGCCCTGGCGCTTGTATTGCGCTATTCACCCTTTCCGGGGAGCGTCTGCGGCGAGGTCTGCCCCAACCTGTGCATGGATGCCTGTACCCGCGCATTTCTCGATCACCCGGTCTTCATGAAAGACTTAGGGCGTCTCTCTATAGACGTCCCCGCTCCCACGCCACCCCCATCGACGGGGAAAAAAATAGCCGTTATCGGTGGTGGCCCCGGTGGTTTGAGCGCGGCCTGGCAATTGCGGTTCAAGGGGCACGAGGTAACGGTTTTTGAAGGCGATGAAGAGGTCGGCGGCAAGCTGCGCCAGGTAATTCCCGAAGAGCGTCTACCGCGTCAGGTCTTGAATCGTGAAATCGATCGGATCAAGGAAGTCGGCATTGAGCTGCGCACTTCAACCCAGGTCGACCAGAAGCTTTTTGAATCGCTGCACGCCGATTATGATGCAGTAGTCATCGCCTCCGGTGCCCACAACCCCATAATCATTCCCTTCAAAGGGCATGAGAGGGTTCGCCAGGGGCTTCATTTTCTCAAAGCCCTCAACCGGGGGGAACGTCCTTCCGTGGGAAAAAAAGTGGTCGTGATCGGGGCGGGCAACGCGGGTATGGACGTTGGTCTTGGTGCTTTTACCATGGGAGCCGATGAGGTGACGGCCATCGATATCCAGCGCCCCGGCGCATATCAGCATGAGATCGCCCATTTTGAAAAATTGGGCGGCAGGATCGAGTGGCCGTTCATGACCGAAAAGGTTGACGAGAAAGGTATTCATGCGACCGACGGCCGTTTCATCGAGGCCGACGATATTCTTTTCGCCGTTGGCGAGCGTCCCGATCTTTCCTACCTGCCGCGCGATTGGGTGGATGATTGCGGCATGGTGGCCATTGACGAATGCCGGCAGGTTGTCGCGGCGCCCGGTGTCTTCGCAGTAGGGGATACCACCGAGCCGGGACTTCTCACCCACGCCATCGGCAGCGGCCGTGATGTCGCCGAATACATTGACGATATGCTCAACAATGTCGAACTGGTACCCAAACCCAAGCGGGAAATGATTCCCCAGAGCTGTCTCCGCAAAGAGTATTTCCGCCCTCTCAAACGCGGCCATTTCAAAGTTGAAGATGTGGTCGAGTTGGAAACCAGCCGCTGTCTTTCCTGCGGAACCTGCCGCGACTGCGGTATGTGCATGGAGGCCTGCCCCGAAGGCGCCATCACCCGCGAGGAACTGGAAGACGGCGCCTTTGAATACGTAAGTGACGAAAAGTACTGCATCGGCTGCGGCATCTGTGCGGGCATCTGCCCTTGCGGCATCTGGGCCATGGAGCAGGTCGTCTGAAAATCAGTAATTGCCTTCAGGCAGGTCAAGCGGATTTTGAAAAGGGGGCCATTTACAATGAAACGCCCGCAATTGCAACCGGGCACCAAGGGATGAGATGTAAAAACGCAGTTTTTCCCTTCCCTGCCTGACTTAACGAGGGGCCGCGTCGCGGCCCTTTTTTTATTTGGGTGGCGTTGTCGGGTCTTTTTCAGGCGAGGTGAAACAGGGCAATAACTTCCTCGCAATCAACAAAAAAGTTGCCACCATGGAATCTCCCACTGATTCTTGTTTAAACAAAGGTTTATTAATTTTTTAGCTTAGGTTTAATCAAGAAACAATCCTTATGGGCATTGAATCGCATTCTTTGCAACCTATAATTCAGAAAAGAGTTTGTATTACTCTTGACCGTCAGCAGTGACCCTCGGTCAAATTGTATAAAATTAATAAGCTATCCCTTCCTTCCTCCCGTTCCATATCTGCGGTTTTTTTTGCAAGTATATGATTTGAATATATTAATTTGAACGATAAGACGCTCATAGCTTGTAACAATGTGTAGAGACTGGTCCTGGATTTATCTGCTTTTCATAATGGAATTAACCGGTTGACGGTCATGGGAATCCAAGTCCAGGTTTTTTGAATTTCAGGCCAATCCGTAAAGGGTGATATCCGGGTGGTTCCGGGCATCTAAGTCCTGATTGCAGGCCTGCATTCTGTACGTTGTACAACCATGGCCGGCGGGCGCGCTTCGTTGGGCCTAGCCTGAGTTGACGCACTCTTGCCGGTTTTGCGACCAACCCACATGAATAAACAGGAAAAGAACCATTTTTATAGTTGGTTTCCGTTGATTTTAACCCGATTCCAGGGGGGTCACTGAATAAGCATTCAAACATTGTCGCACCATTATTAACCAAGTAGTGGAAAGGAGGGGAAAATGAAAAGAAAATTGTCCGTGACCTTATCCATGTTCTTTCTTTTAACCACGGCAGCATTTTTCGTTCGGGCTCCTGAACTTCAGGCCAACAGCTTTTTCTGGCAGGGTACCGATGTCTCAGATTCGGGGCCAATCGGTCTTATCAACTATAACAAACACAAAGAAATTCATGATGCACTTCTGAAAGCCTTGCCGGTAGAACTCAACGCCGATAATTTTCCTGATCCTGATAGTGGGATGGGTGATAATGGGCTTACCCGTATGCCCACTGCCGTCCTTGCGGGAGAGCGCGGGTTGAGAATCAACAAACCCGGCAAAACCTGGGGGGGCTATACGGTTCTCAATGCTTTTGTTGGTCCCGGCCCTGGTTTTTTTGGTGGCCCTCCTGTTGTCCTGATCGACATGGATGGTAATGTGGTTCACCAATGGTCCGGGTCCGGCGGGGGGTTTGGCGGGGCGGCAAAAATGCTCAAAGGAGGTTACATCGTCAGTGGTGAAGGGGGATTCTTTGGGGGAGGTGATCTTGTCCAGCGTGACTGGTGCGGAAATGTGGTTAAAGTGTTCGAGGGTTTAAATAACCATCACGATCACCAGAGGGAAGGGAGTACGGACGGCTATTACTACCCCGGACAGGCAGCCTTTGCCGACCACGGGAAGAGCCTGTCGCTGGGCGCTGTCGATGTGGGTCCGGACGCAGAGGCCGGAGTTGATCTCGTGGAAGATACGACATACATTGTAAACGTTAAAAGGCATGATTCTTCAAGGCCTCACAGGCCAATAACGGATGACGTGATCCGTGAGATCCCCTGGGATTGGGATGGCACCAACGCCCTGTTCGAATGGAATGCCCGGGATCATTTCATTCCCGCCGGCCCAGGTGACCTCGGTTTCGGCCTGGCTGAAGATGAGGCAGCCAAGTATGCCCTGGACTTGGGGCTTAACAGTGGAGGAGCCGGCAACAGTTGGTCGAATGTGGGTCCGGGGAGCAGAGAAGACTGGTCCCACGGGAATTCGGTCGCCTGGCTCGGAAACAATAAATGGTACACCAAGTATAAGGATGAACGTTTCCATCCCGATAATATCATCGCCGATTTCCGCTCCCTCAATGTAACGGTAATCATCGCCAGGTACGACCATCCGGAGGGTGATTGGAATGCGGGCGATATCGTCTGGAGGCTCGGTCCCAACTACGGAACTGACGGTGAGAATGGCCAGGTCGGGCAGATTATCGGTCAGCACATGGCTTATATGATCCCCGACACGGTTCCTGGCGGTGGCAACATCCTGATCTTTGACAATGGTGGCGGCGCCGGTTATGGGGCGCTCATCGAGGGGCTGACCGATCCTGATACCGGGGATAAGCTTGGGTTCTGGCCAAACAAGTACAGGAATTTCTCCCGTGTCCTCGAGATCAACCCCATAACAAAACAGATCGTCTGGCAATACGTTCAGGCCAAACCCACCTCCGGTGATGCTCTCGGCAACAACCACTTGTTCTACAGCAACATCATGTCAGGCGCCCAGCGCCTGCACAACGGTAATACCCTTATCACGGAGGCGGACACCGGAAGGGTCTTCGAGGTCACCATGGAGAAGGAGGTTGTCTGGGAATACGCTCCGGACTGGATCTCCTCTGGCGGTTTCTTCGGATCTATCTACCGGGCTTACCGGGTGCCTTACTCATGGGTGTCTGAAAAGTTGTTAAAGGATAAAAATGGAGATGGCAGCTACGATGTTTGCCAGTAGCGTCCTGTTTCAAAAGGATTGATTCGATACCTGAGGTCTTTTCTGCCCATTGTCACTCCGGTTTGTCCTGGGGAATCCGGTGGGAAACAGGCAAAGGCATGGCAGGGTTCGCCGACGGCAGAAACGGGGTATTCAGGCGAATTCTGGAAAAGATTCGATGGGGATAGGGAAAAATGGGTGTCAGGTCTGTATGAATGTCGTGCAGATCTGACACTCTTTTTGTGTTGAGCGGTTAGAAACCTGTGCGTTAAAAGCGGAAACCTGATTTTGAGGTGGGTGATGAGGTAAAAGTGGCTATTCAACAGAACCCTGGCTTTTTGGAAAATTAAGGAAAAATGCCATCGTTCGTTTCCATCCAGGATTTTACATCGCCTGCCGGGATTTTGTATTGACAGCAATGGCTGCCTGCCTTACAAAGGAACACTAATCCGAAAACGACCCCCTGCCACCTTGTAATTTTACAGCAGCCCACACCAATAACCTTTGAAATCAATAATTCAAGTACTTCTATCATGAATAAAAATTTAGTTTCCGTGGCCCACGGAAGTGGCCCTTATCAGAATATTATCGCTGCTTTAAAACGTTTGGACCTGTCCGTTATCAAGGGGAAACGGGTCCTGGTAAAACCTAATGCCGGCCGCCATGTTACAGGCTGCCGGGGCATTACCACTCATCCGGAGGCGGTTGCCGCGGTGATTGATGCGGCAGCAGCGGAAGCTCCGGCGCACATCGCCATCGGCGAAAGCCCCATCCTCGGAGTCAACACCCTCGAGGCTTTTGAATCCACCGGGATTGGCGCTGTGGCCAGGGAAAAGAACATTCCTTTGATCGACATGGATAAGCGCAAACCGGTCAAAAAGCCGGTGAAAGATGGGCGGGTTCTCGATACGCTCAAATTCTGCGCCGATATCTTTGATTTCGATTTCATTATTTCCGTGCCGGTAGCCAAGTCGCACATGCATACCCAGGTGACTCTCGGCATCAAAAACATGAAAGGCTGCCTCTGGCACAACGAGAAAGTCCGCCTCCACCAGCTCGAATACCGGGAAAACAAGATCTATCCCGAAAAGACCCTGGACAGTGCCATTTCCGATCTGGCAAGCCTGCTGCTGCCCGACCTTACCGTTGTAGACGGGTTTACCGGCATGGAAGGATTGGGACCCAGCTCCGGCGAGGCGGTCCAGTCCGATTTCGCCGTCGCTTCGTTCAATCCCCTGGCGGCCGACAAGACCGCCCTGGAACTCATGGGTTTCACCCTTGATGAGGTAATCCATCTGAAACTTGTCAAGGATCGGCAGATCGTTTCCCTTGAGGGTGTCGTGGTAGAGCCTGCCGACTATATGAGTTATGCCCGGCAGTTCAAGCGGTCGCCCGATAAACTCGATATCGAATTCCCCAACATTGTCGTCCACGACGACAACTCCTGCAGCGCCTGTCTTTC
>JAFGRU010000020.1 GCA_016934985.1 Deltaproteobacteria bacterium | reverse complement strand
TCGGCGGCGCAATTGAGGTAGAATTACAGCCAAAGGCGGCTTTTAGGTTTCAACCGAAGTCTTGTTTATCGAGGTTCTGTAACCGTTCGACTGTTTCCGATAGGAACCGACGAACATCAGCAGCGATAATCCACCCAGCCCGCCTATCAGAAACTCGCGTCCCTCAAACAGACCGGTTATATTGTTCCACAGAAAATTCCACATGATTCTTTACGCTGCCGTTACTTCTATGTGCCGGGGAAGCGGCAAAGATAAAAGCGGATTGGAATGGAGATAAATATTCAGGGTTTACGAATATTGAGTTTGCGCATGCGGGCGCGCAAGGTGCTGCGGTCCAGGCCCAGGATTTCAGCCGCACTGTTTTTGCCGCTCACTTTCCACTGCACCTGTTCCAGCACCCGTTTGATATAGTCACGTTCGACGTTCTCCAAGGTCTGTTCGGATTTTGCGGCATCCTTGCTGGGCTTTTTCAGTTCATCCACCAGTCGCAGCTTGGGCCCCGAGGAGTTGATCACCGCCCGTTCGAGGACATTTTCCAGCTCGCGAACATTGCCGGGCCAGTGGTATTGCCACAACGCGTCCATAACGTTCACCGGGACCATCTTGATGGATTTGCCCAGCCTTTTTGAAATTCTGTCCACATAAAAATTGACCAGCAGCGGGATGTCGTCCAGGCGATCCCGCAGCGGCGGCATGGTGATCGGGAAGATATTCAGCCGGTACCACAGATCCCTACGAAAAGCGCCCCTGCGGACCTCCTCTTCCAGATTGCGATTGGTGGCGGCAATGATCCGAACATCCACTTTTTTGGTAACCGAGCTGCCCAGGCATTCAAACTCGCCGTCTTCTATCACCCGGAGCAGTTTGGGCTGCAATTCCAAAGGCAGCTCACCGATCTCATCCAAAAACAAGGTCGCGCCGTCGGCGATTTCAAAGCGGCCCGAGCGCCTGGAATTCGCGCCGGTGAAGGCGCCTTTCTCATGGCCGAAGAGTTCGCTTTCGATCAGGTTGGAAGGCAGTGCGGCGCAATTCATCTTAACCAAAGCCCGGTCCTTTCGCGGGCTCAAGCCGTGAACGGCGCGCGCCACCAATTCCTTGCCGGTTCCGGTTTCTCCGAGAATCAAAACGGTTGTGTCTGTGCCGGCGATTTGTTCAACCTTGTAAAACACATAATTGATGGCATCACTTCGGCCGATGATGTTTTCATGGTTGTATACCAGTTTGATTTCTTCCTGAAGATAGGCTCTTTCGGCCTCGAGTTGGTCTTTGAGCTTGCTGATTTCAAAAAAGGCGTCCTCGGCTGCTTGCCGAGCCGAGTTGAGCTCGGCCGTTCGTTTTTCAACCATCTCCTCAAGATGCCTTTTGTGGTATTCACGCTCGGTCACATCCTCGATGGCCAGCAGGATAAGCCGGGGTTGGTTGTCTTCGCCATAAATCCGCCTGGCATTCAGATGCATGATCTTTCGGCCGATGATCTCAAAGTCATGCTCCACCTCAAAATCATGAAAATTGGTGTTTTGAGGAAGGATATCTTCCAGTAATTCCCGGAGCTTGGGGATATCCCATTGCCGGTTGCCGAGATCGAATATCAGGACGCCCTTTGTCTCATCAGGCTTGACATTGAAGGTGCGGTAAAAAGAATGGTTGGCCGTTACGACTTTCAGATCCGGATCAAGCACGACCAAAGGTTCGCGAATCGACCCCAGGATGGTGTTGAAAGTTTCGAGAAAAGCCTTCGGCATTTGATGATCTCATTTGTTTTACATGATTTGTCGCCATAGGTGAAATTATGGCCAAATAATACCATAACATCCGGCAGAGATCAACTCGTTGCCGAGTACGGACAGGCCGGCGATTGAGAACCGGGGAGCAATGATCGTAGCCTCGGCATCGTTTGAAAAACCGTAGCCTTCCTTTGGGACCCCCAGCCAGTCGGTGCCAAGCTTTACGCCAAGGTACTCACCGGATACACGGCCCGGTTTTTCAACCTTTATTCCTTCGGATGAAATATCATGCTTCCGGATGGCCTCTTCGCCTGACCAGCTTAAAGACCTCCATCACAATGAGCAGGGGAACGGCCAAAATCAGGACTTCAGCCCATTCCAGGAAGGTGATCGGCTCCATTCTCAAAACCGTCTGCATAAACGGAATGTGCATGGCGGCGATATGGATGCCCTGGGCCAGCGCCACGCCGAGGACCAGTAACCAATTGCGGGAAAAAGGCACCCTGAATGTCGAGACCGTTTCCGACCGGCAGTCGAACACGTGGATGTTCTGCATAAAGACCATAAGAAGCAGGACGATATTCCGGGCATGGATTTCGTTCATCTGCTCAATGCTAATAAGAAAGAACCAGAAAGCAAAGGCGATCAGGGCCATGGTGGATCCCGAGACCAGGGTCTGCCGGATCATCAGCGGATTGAAGATCTTTTCGTCCGGCCGTCGGGGTTTGCGCCGGATGGCGCCGGGCTCCCCGCCCTCAAAGGCCAGGGCCACATCCTGGATGCCGTTGGTGACCAGGTTGAGCCACAGCAGTTGCACGGCCAGCAAGGGCAGGGGCAGGCCGGCCAGGATGGCGGCCACAAACAGCATAACTTCGGCCGCCCCAGTGGAGATCAGCAGGTAGATCACCTTGCGTACGTTATCGTATGCAAACCGGCCTTCTTCCACGCCGGCGACAATTGATGAGAAATTGTCATCGGTGACAATCATGCTGCTGATTTCCTTGGCCACGTCCGTGCCAGATCCCATGGCCACGCCGATATTGGCCCGTCTCAGGGCCGGGGCGTCATTGACCCCGTCTCCGGTGACCGCCAGGAATTCCCCCCGGCGAATAAGGGCTTCCACTATTTGCAGTTTCTGCATGGGAGAGACCCGGGCAAACACATGGCTGGAGGCCACCAGTTTTAGAAAGGCCGGTGAATCCGCAGATCCGATTTCCGCCAACCGGCCACCGGTCACCGCTTCCTCGTCCGGTTCGGCGATACCCAATTCCCGGGCGATGGTGGATGCGGTGGCCGGGTGATCACCGGTGACCATCAGGACCGTGATCCCGGCACGGCGGCATTTTTCAACAGCGTCCCGGGCTTCAGGCCGCAGCGGATCGATAAAGGCCACCAGCCCGTAAAACACCAGCCGGGGTAAATCTTCGTCTGTGTAAACCTCCTTTTTTACAAAATGGTCGAATTCGCCGCCTGCCACGGCCAAGACGCGGTAACCTTCACCAGCCAGCAGCAATGCCCGGGCTTCCACAGCATCCGTGTCGAGCGGGGTCGGACCGCCGTTGTCCATGGCCTGGTCGCAAAAGCCCAGAATGACTTCCACCGCCCCTTTGGCGGCGACATGCACCTTCCCATTCTTGTGGTAAAAAGCGGCAGAATATTTTCTCTCCGATTCATAGGGGATGACGCCGGCCAGGGAAAAATCACGCCGCACATTGCCCGGTTCGAGCCCCATTTTATATCCTAGGCCCAGAAACGCTACATCCATTGCATCACCGTGATATTTCC
Organism: Deltaproteobacteria bacterium; assembly: GCA_016934985.1. Classification (GTDB taxonomy): domain Bacteria; phylum Desulfobacterota; class Desulfuromonadia; order Desulfuromonadales; family JAAYDE01; genus JAFGRU01. The sequence continues at coordinate 2,596 of JAFGRU010000020.1, read as the reverse complement.
AGTCCCCGTTTTCCTTTTTCAGGTCGGCCTCGTTGGCCAGGATACCGAGTCCGGCGATCTTGGCCATCTGTTGTCGCTGATCCTCGGAAAGGGATGTCGAATCGACCGGCCGGACGTCACCGTCACCGTTGTAGCCCTCTCCGGAGGCAATAAACCGGTCGCCGCGCGGAAATTCAATTATCCTGGCGGTCTGCTGGTTTACAGTGAGGGTGCCGGTTTTGTCGCTGGCGATCACGGTGCAGCTTCCGAGGCTTTCCACGGCGGTGAGCTTGCGCACGATGACGTTGCGCTTGGACATTCGGGTTGTGGCGATGGACAGGGCCACGGTCAAGGCCACGGGAAGTCCTTCGGGAATGGCCGAGACCGAAAGGGCCACCACAAAGAAAAAGATCTCGGAGGGGGCAAGGCCCTGCTGCCAAAGGATGCCTGACAGAACGGCGCTGAGCCCCAGGACCAGGACGCTGATCTGCCGGGTGAAACGCTCCATGCGCAGCACTAGGGGCGGCTTGGCGCTTTCTGAAAGGGTGATGTTTTCAGCGATTTTACCCACTTCGGTGGCCATACCGGTGGCCGTCACCACTCCCACGGCCCGCCCGCTGGTAATGGTGGCGCCCGCAAATGCCAAGTTCGCACGCTCGGCCACGCCGATGGATTCCATGAGCACGCCGGATTTTTTGTCGGCAGCCAGGGATTCGCCGGTCAGAAAGCTTTCGTCCGCGGTCAGCCCGTTCACGTCTAGGAGCCGCAGATCCGCCGGGACTTTGTTGCCGGATTCGAGAAACACAATATCCCCGGGCACCAGGTTTTCAGCCTGGATTTCCGTTTGCACGCCCGAGCGCTGAACCCGGGCGCTGATTTTGAGCAGTTTCTGAAGGCCGGCCGCGCTTTTTTCCGCATTGTATTCCTGGTAGGCACCCAAGCCGCTGTTAAGCACGATTACCAGCAAGATAAAGACCGCATCGGTCATCTCACCGATGACGACAGATGCCGCCGCCGCCGCGATCAGGATGAAGATCAGCGGGTTGAGTATTTGGTGGAGCAAAATCTCCCACAGGGTCGGGGGCTTCTTTATCGGCAGGGCATTGATGCCGTATTGGGCAAGGCGCTTTTCAGCTTCTTCATCGGTCAATCCATCGCGGGAGGTGCTCAATTCAAGACATACCGCATCCTCGGTCATCGCATGCCATTTTTCTTCGATAATTGTCATAGCTTCCCACCCCTTCTGGATCCCCGGCAAACCGTGAATGGGTGTCTCCACGCCCAGGTCTCCCCGCGCGATCATAATCCCATCTGCGGTCTCCAGGATCTCTTCCATATGAGGACGCGCAAAGGCAATGGGACATTTCGTACCCTCCTGCGATCAAATCATTTGGGCATATAACCTCTCGACGTCTTCCCTCCGGCAGAGTTCTGTGCCCGGCGTCATAACGGCTGCTGTGCCGGCTGCCATGCCGAACAGGACAGATTCCCTGAGCGGCTTGCCCCGGGCAAGACCTAAGACGATACCGGCCACCATGCTGTCCCCGGCCCCGACCTTGCTGACAATCGGGACGGTCGGCGGCAGGATGTGTTCGACGAACTCCTCCGAAACCATCAAGGCGCCCGCCGCGCCAAGCGAGATGACCAGAATCTCGCACCGGCCGCTCTTGACCATTTCTTGGGCCTCTGCCTTGATCTGTGATTCCTCTTTGACATCCTCCCTGACCAACTCTCTGAATTCACGGACATTGGGCTTGATCAGATACACACCTTCCTTGAGGGCCTCCTCCAAGGCTTCACCCGAAACGTCGATGATCACTTTTGCTTTCCTATCCTTTCCGACTCGCGCCACCCGTGCATAAAAGTCAGTGGGCACGCCCGGAGGAAGGCTTCCGCTGGCCACCAGGTAATCGGGTGGCGGCTCTACGACCGATAATGCATCTAAGGATCGTTCCCATTCTTGTTCTTGAAACTCCGGTCCCGGCATTCCAAAACGATACTGCCGACCGGTGGATTCCTCCAAAATGACAAGACTCTCCCTGGTCAGTCCCTTAACGGGAAACGGCCGATGGTCCAGACCTTCCTGATCCAAGAGTTGTTGAAGTCTCTCTCCTGTCAGGCCCCCTGTGGGATAAAGGAGCATGGATTCGCCCCCCAGTTTTCTTATGGCCCGGCAGACATTCACCCCTCCCCCTCCAGGGTCAAACCGAGGGGGTCTGCAGTACAGCTTTCGCTCGGCTATGACATGCGCAACACTTGAACTCTTGTCAATTGCCGGATTCATGGTCATTGTCACGATTTTTTTCATGGATAGCCCTCCAGGCATCGGCCCTCCGGAAGGATTGTCACAAAAAGGCTGATGCGTCCGGCTGCGTCAGCGGACCAATGGAATATCAGCAGGATGATCAATAGGGTGACAATCGGCAGTATTGTAAGCGTTGACTTGTTTTTCCACACTCTAAGAGACCAAAGCTCTCCATCCCGGTTCTTCCATCATGGGCTGAAAAACATCAATTACGGAGAATTTGTTGAAGATATACAGACCGGCTGCGCTCGGCTCGACAAATGATATTTTTCTTATGCCCACAGCTTTTGCCTCCCAATTATACGATGCATA
>JAFGRU010000019.1 GCA_016934985.1 Deltaproteobacteria bacterium | reverse complement strand
CCCAACCCACATCCTCTTCGTCGAGGAATATGAGACTCGGCGCCAAGTTTGCCCTTATGGGTGCGGCCGGCGTTATGATTGCCGCGGTCGCATTGGTTGTTCTCGCCGTGTGGCAGAGCCGCCAATACAATCAATTGGCCCAGCGCGAGGTGGAGGTCCTGATAAATGCCGACCTCGATCATATTACCCAGGGGATTTACAATCTGGTCCGGACCGAGAACGAGGCGGTTCAGCAACAGGTTGACTACAACCTGAATGTCGCGCAGCACGTTCTTGACGGCGCGGGGGAGATGATCCTGTCCAGGGAAACCATCCCCTGGACGGCGATCAATCAGTACACCGACAAATCTGAATCCGTAAAGCTGTCAAAGTTTCTGGTGGGAGGGCGATGGCTTGGTCAAAATGCGGATCTCAACGTCGAGACTCCCATCGTGGATGAGGTGACCCGGCTGGTGGGGAAAACCGCCACCGTCTTTCAGCGCATGAATGAAAAGGGGGATATGCTGCGTGTTGCCACCACGGTCGAGACGTTGGAAGGCAAACGGGCCATCGGCACCTATATCCCGGCCGTCAATCCGGACGGAGTGGAAAACCCCGTGATTTCAACCATTCTCAAGGGTGAGACCTACCATGGCCGCGCCTATGTCGTCAATGCCTGGTACCTTACCGCTTATGCGCCGCTGACAGGGCGGGACGGTACCCTGGTGGGGATGATTTATGTCGGTGTCAAACAGAAGACCGTGGAGGCTCGGGTAAGTCAGGCCATCCTTCAAACCAAGGTCGGTAGAACAGGCTATGTCTATGTCCTTGGCGGCGGAGGGGAGAGCCGCGGACGCTATATCATTTCTGACAAGGGGGAGCGGGACGGCGAGGATATCTGGTCGAGTCAGGACAGCGACGGCCACTACGTAATCCAGGAAATCATCACCACGGCCAAGGGCCTCAAACCGGGTGAAATGGCCACCGTTCGTTACCGCTGGCAAAATCCCGGCGAAGCGGCACCACGCTGGAAAATCGCCCGCCTCGCCTATTATGCGCCCTGGGACTGGGTCATCGGAACCAGTGTCCATGAGGATGAACTCCAGGCCTACAGCACCCTGCTGAGTGACGGTCGTTTGCGGATGACGCGCATCATGGGCCTTGCGGGGGTTCTCATTACCGTTTTGATCGGTGCGGTATTTATCCCGGTTACCCTCAAGATTACCCGCCCCATCCGTCAGATGACACTGAGTGCCGAGAGGATCAGCCGCGGAGACCTGGCTCAGGTCGTTGAGGTGTCGTCCCGGGATGAGATCGGCATCCTGGCCCGCACGTTCAATCTCATGACCAGCAAGCTCAGGGATTCCATGGAGGGTCTCAGGAAGAGCGAAGAGAATTATCGGCTCATTTTTGAAAACGCCCTTGAAGGTTTTTTGCAAAGCTCTCTGGAGGGAGCCTTCCTCAGCGCCAATCCAGCCATGGCTGAAATGCTCGGCTATGCTTCACCCGAGGAACTCATTGCCGGCGTGAGGGATATCGGCAGAGAGGTTTACCTCAGCCCGGACGATCGGGACGCCATGGTTGCCACCCTCCTTGAAGAGGGAAAGGTCGCCGGGTTTGAAACCCGCTTCAAGCGCAAGGACGGGACCGGTATCTGGGTGTCCATCAGCGCGCGCATGGTGTATGACAGCAACGGCAAGCCCCTACTTATTGAAGGCTTTATTTCCGATATCAACGATCAGAAAGAGGCTGAAGAAGAAAAAAAGCGGCTCGAGGCCCTGCTTACCCAGGCCCAGAAGATGGAGGCCATCGGTACCCTGGCGGGGGGCATTGCCCATGATTTCAACAATATCCTGTCGGCTATTATCGGTTACACTGAACTTGCCCTCGATGACCTGGCGGAAACGGATAAGGCCCGGGAGGAACTTCATGAGGTGCTCAAGTCGAGTGATCGGGCCAGGGACCTGGTAAAACAGATTCTTACCTTCAGCCGCATGGCGGAGACCGAATTTTCTCCCATTTCCCTGGGCACCGTCGTCAAGGAAGCTCTCAAGATGCTGCGCTCGATAATTCCGTCGAACATCGATATCCGCCAGGACCTTGCAGCTTCGGGTCTGGTGATGTCGGCTCCCACCCAGATCAATCAAATCGTCATGAACCTGTGCACCAACGCCGTTCATGCCCTGGATGAAAGCGGAGGCATACTGGAAGTGGCGCTGACTGAGGTTGCCATCGAAAGGCCTGAAGTTTTCCACGATTTTGATATCTCCCCCGGGACCTATCTGAAGCTTTCCGTCCGGGATAACGGAAAAGGGATTCCGCCGGAGATCGTGGACAGAATTTTTGAACCCTATTTTACCACCAAGGAAATGGGGCGCGGCACCGGATTGGGGTTGTCGGTTATTCACGGCATCATCAGGAGTCACCACGGCGCCATTACCTGCAGAAGTGTTCCGGATGAAGGGACCACTTTTGAGGTTTATCTGCCCAGAATCATCTCCGAAGTGCAGCAGGACGGGCCTGTTGCGGAGGGTACGTTGCCGGTCGGCCACGAACGAATTCTTTTTGTCGATGATGAACCGTCCCTGGTGAGGATGGGGGTGGAAATGCTCAGCAGGAACGGTTATGCGGTGGTGGACAGCCTGTGCAGCATGGAGGCCCTGGAGCTGTTTCGCGGCGATCCCCAGGGATTCGATCTGGTCATCACCGACATGACCATGCCGGAGATGACCGGGGACCGGTTGGCCCTGGAACTAATAAAAATCCGTCACGATATTCCCATCATCATGTGCACGGGGTACAATGAGCACATTTCGGAAAAGAGGGCTAAAGAGATCGGCATTCGAGCGTTTCTTACCAAACCGTTTGATATGAGAAGCCTGGCCGAACACGTTCGCAGGGTGCTCGATGACAGGAAACGCGGCTGTACCTCAATCTAAACCAGGGAGTACAAAACTATGGACGCAGAGTCAAAGGTCGCCCTTGACTGCCCCTACTGTGGCGAAGCGATTTACGGGACCCTGGACTGGTTCAAGAGAACCTACTCCACCTGCCCCAATTGTGACAAGGGCCTGTCCGCCGGCCAGTTCAGCGCAGTTGTCGCTGACCTGGAGCAGGCTATGGATGCAAGCATCGAAGAGATGGTGCATGGGACGCCGCACGGTGGTTGTTGCGGGAATTGCAAAGATTAAGCATTTTCGCAGTGGCGGGTTCAGGCAGGCATAATACCCGGAAGAGAGAAAACGGGGCGAATCACGGTTTGATCTTTTCAGGACTTCAGGGAATAAAAAGGGAGCAGGAAATAAATCTGCCCCTTTTTTTATTTTCACCATCACCGTCGGGTATGTTAACCTTGGACCAGCTTGCAGAAAAGCACCAAATCAAATTCAGGAGGATGAAATGAAATTTTACATTGATTACGGCACCGGTGAACCCCAATGTGTCGAAGGAAACGATCCGGGCGAGGCGATGAAAATTGCCGAAAAAGGCGCGACCTTAACCCATGAACCGATTTTTATCAGAACCGACAAGGGCAGAGCTGTGGCCATCCGCAACTGGTACGAAAATCTTGACGGCATCACCCGGCAGAGTGCTCCGCTCAAGATCGGGGACGGCTATTATGGTGACTGGCGGATGAATACGTATACCGCTGCCGACAGGGACTGACCAACTTTCCAACCGTGGTGGGGCCAGGTAGCGCGATTTACCGGTCCCGCCATCTCCCACCCACTCGAGCAACACTGCCGCGATATTGAACCTTTCGGTTACCCCAAAGAAAGAGCCGGGCTCCCGGACTTACGATGGTAACAGAAAAATCTGTTTGAAACCGTTAAGCTGTTCGGTCGTGTCGGGCTGTTCCTTTTCCAGGGCACTGATATCAAAATTCACCAATTCTTTAACGTTGGGCTCCTCGGGCGTTCCCAGGTCTCTGGCTTTTTCTAAAAAAGCTCTGGATTCTTCCTCCAGTCCCAGAAGAAAACTTGTCAAGGCGATATTATAATAGGCGTAACAGCGTTTTTTGGGAAAATCAAAAAATTGGACTAAATTATCCGATTCCACATGGAAAAACCACACACCTTTGTTCCTGTCCAGGGCAGTTATTTCCTCATCATCCATGAGCGCAAGTAATCGTTTTTGATACCATTGTGCTGAATAAAAGTCATTTGAAAGCCGATAAGCGTTGGCTATTGTGTAGTAGGCTAACAGATAGCGTTGATCCAGACTCAAAAGTAAATAATATTTTTCGATAGCCTGTTTATACTGCTTTTTTTGGAGATATTTATAGGCAACATTATTTAAATAATGTTGGTTCCACTCCGACAGGCTCAAGGCTTTTTCGTACATTTCCAGCGCCTCATCGAGCCTGTTTTCAATGTCGTGGATCAGGCCAAGACCGTAATAACCGGCCGCAAGTGAAGAGTCCTGGGCGGTTGCACGTTTGAAAAACTCTTCAGCCTTTTTACGATCCACATACAGATAGACGTTTCCCATGAAACTGAGGGCATGGGGATCGCTCGGATTCTCTTTCAAGATCAGCATCAGTTTCTTTTTCATTACTTCAGGATCATAAATACGTTGAGGAGTAATCGGCTCAAAGACTTCCGACTTGAATACGCCCATCTGGGCCTGGACTTTTGTTGGGTCCATCTCGAGGGCTTTGTGAAATTCAATTTTGGCAGCTTCAAGCTGGTTGGTACTGAGGAACGTGTTTCCCAATTCGAGATGGCGATTTACCATTCTCTTTTTGAATAGATGACTTTCATCTTCGGCCTTATATTGTCTTTGTTTGTGGGCTATTTCTTCCAGAGGCTGAAGGGGGTGGACGCTATAGACAAACCAGCCTACCAGAACAGCGAATATCGAAAAGAAAAAGAGAAAAACCGGCCAATTACTCGACAAAAAAGTCATTAATTCATAAAAATTAGCGGGTTGTGAAGCCATGGGACGTTCCCCCCTTTGAGCGGAAATAACAGCGTCTATGAATCATTTTTGCATGGTTTTCCAAAAGGTCCAGCACCTTATGGTTCTCCGGCCGTGTTGTGATTATTAATTTTGAGGTCTGAATGAAGAACATGAGAAACAGGACCCAGGTTCAGGCCGGCTGGATTGGAGCGATTTACAGTCGAGGGGAAATTAAAATAATCAGGTGAGAAGATCGCTGCTGATGGACTGTTTTTTCGCCCTTTTTTATTTTTTCCCTTGCCATGAAACGTATGTTGCGCCCCGCTGATGCTTCAACCCGGCGGGCGGGGAAAGGATTCTCATCTTTTCCAAGTTGACACCGGCCAAATGTCCATTATTCTCCTTAGTATTCCTGTTTTTAACCACATAGTGCAAGCCCTTCAACCGGCAATCCCGGGGAGAATCATCTTTGCAGCTTGTTCCCAATAAAATCCTTCTCAATCGCCAATCCATGCTGCTCATATTAACCCTCGCGGCCGGAGGCATGGACTCGATCAGTTATCTCGGCCTCGGCGAGGTCTTTACCGCCATGATGACCGGCAATACCGTTCTTTTCGGGTTGTCCGTAGGGCAGGGTGAGTATCTGGCGGCGCTGAGGGGGGTTGTCGCCCTGGCCGGGTTCGCCCTGGGGGTGGCGGCCGGGACGGTGATTGTCGACTGCAGACCGAAAAATAAGGATTGGCCTGTGACCGTCACCTGGGCTCTGGTTCTTGAGGTCGTCCTGCTGGTTTTTTTCGTTCTGCTCTGGCATCTGAGCGGAGGGGAACGGAGCGGGGGCCTGCGCTACGGTATGATAACGGTTTCTGCCATGGCCATGGGAATTCAGAGCGCGGCCGCACGTTGTCTTGGCGTGCCGGGCATTACCACGACCTACATTACCGGCACCCTGACCACTCTCATGGCGACGGTAGTCCATCTGCGCTTGTGGAAAAAGCCTTTTGGAAAAGTTCATATAGGCGAGCCTAAAGAGGTGCTTCCGGGTGGTTTCGAGCGCTATTCGACCTCTCACATGATGTCGCTTTTTTCCGTCATCTTCTGTTACGGCCTGGGCGCTTTTATCGGGAGTGTCATGATCGGCAACGGATCGCTTATATTCGAATCCGGTTTTCCGGCCCTGGCCGTCTTCATTGTCGTAATCAATGCGGCCCTGGGCCATTGGTTTTGCGCTTGAAGGGCAGCTTTATTCAAAGGATCAAAGAGAAAAGCCGGCCCCGAAAGGGGCCGGCTTTTTGATATGGGGGGTTCCAGGAAAAGCGCCCTTGTTTGTTCAGACACCGAGTGTTTTGGCGAGCTTGAGGACGGCATCGTCGATGGGGCGGCAGCCGGCTTTAAAGACATCTTCAAGGCTGTTCAGGTTGATGCCGCCGGTCAGAAGGCCCACCATGTTGCCGGGTTTGTTCTGGAGCAGGGCGTCGACAGCCGTGACCCCGAAACGGGCTCCGAGCATGCGGTCGAATACCGAGGGGGAGCCGCCGCGCTGGTAGTGGCCAAGAACCATGAGGCGGGTTTCGAAGCCGATGCGGTCTTTGATCATGTCGGCGACATCCTGGGCTTTGGCGGCCCCTTCGGCGACCATGATCAGGGAGTTGTCGCGGCCTTCGCGGAAGCGGGAGCGCAGGTTTTCGCAAATGGCGTCGATATCGAAGGGGGCTTCCGGGACGATGGCGAACTCGGCTCCGCAGGCGATGGCCGAGACGACGGCCAGGTAGCCGCAGCTCCGGCCCATGGTTTCCACCACCATGGCGCGGCTGTGGGAGGAAGCCGTGTCTTTGAGGCAGTCGACGGCGTAGATAATATTGTTGAGGGCGGTGTCAACCCCCAGGGACATGTTGGTGTAGGCGATGTCGTTGTCGATGGAAGCCGGGATGCCGATAGTCGGGATACCCCGCTTCCAGAGGGTCAGAGCGCCTTTCAGGGAGCCTTCGCCGCCGATGACGATAACCCCGTCGACGCCCAGACCCTGAAGATTTTCCACGGCCAGTTTCTGCCCTGGCTCGCCCATCATGGCCTGACAGCGGGCACTGTGGAGGATGGTGCCGCCTTTTTGGAGCACCCCGCTAACCGCGCGGGTGTCCATGATCATGTATTGGCGGTCAATGAGGCCCTGGTAGCCTTTCTGGATGCCGACAACTTCCATGTTTTCAGACAAAGCCTTACGTACCACGGCCCTGACGCAGGCATTCATTCCCGATGAATCCCCGCCGCTGGTCAAAACAGCTATTCTTTTCATTTACTCTCCTCGATAATTTGGAATAAAAAATGCTAAATTCCGCTTGGAGCCGGCGATAAGCTGAAATCAGACCCGCAAAGAACGTGGTTTAGGGGAGGGCCCCTGCGGAATTCATTAACGAAACGGTTTTTTCATTAACCGAAATGGTCCTTTTTGGGTGGGTCCTGGCGTATTTCGATTGTGATATTCGCGTTTTCCCGATAATCGCTATCCCGAACAGCCTTTCATTAACCCGGAATATTAATGAACACCTTTGCTGCAACCGTCAATTGCGCGCTCCGTTCTTGGCTTGATCCGATGCACAATTAACGGTTTTGTGACAATGCATCATGAATAAGGCGGGTTAAAACAATTAAACTTTAGCAGGTAATTTTTATTTGTGCAGGAATTTCTGCTGCTGTCGCTTTTGGCAGGGCCTGGTGATTAAACCCGCAAGGTTGCTAATGGCGACCGGGCCTTTAATGATAACCCAAAAAAACCATTAACTTTTCAAACCCTGGTTTGTTATACTAAAAGGACTTTTTTTGTAATAATTCAGGGGGGTTGAAAGGCCGGTTTTGATGTTGTACAACGATTGGAAAACATATGCCTGACCAGAAACCTACGTTGCCAAAAATTCTTCCCGTTTACCCTCTCCGGGATCAGGTTCTGTTTCCCCATGAGGTGGTGCCGCTGCAGGTTCCCTCGAACCTGATGCCGGTTATCGGGGAGGCCATCCGCAACGAGTCCTATATTGTCTTGAGCAGCTATTTTTCACCCGGCAGCCGCAATGATTTCGAGCGCCTCAACAAAATCTGCACGGCCGGCCGCATCAAGCAGATTTTTCAGATGACCGGCGGCGATTGCAAGATCATTTTCGAGGGCATCCAGCGGGTACGTTTGGAAAGCCCGGTTCAGGTCAAGCCCTATATGATCTCCCGCATCCTTCCGATTTCTGAGAATCTTCCCCTCGGGCCGGTGACGGAAGCCCTGGTAAAAAGCGTCAATGCCATGCTCAATATTCTCATGCTGCATGGCAAAAGCTTTCTTACCGACACCATGCAGCTCTTTAAAAGTGCCGACCTTGGCCATCTCGCCGACGTCATAGCTTCGGCTCTCGATTTCGAAATCATTGAAAAGCAGCAGTTTCTGGAAATGCTTGATCCCCTGGAGCGTTTGCGGGCGGTTCATTCAATCCTGGCGGTGCGCATCAAAAAACTCCAATTTCAGAATATCGTCGCCCATTCCGTGAGTGATGCGGAGAAGGAAGATGTCCGCGAGCGCGAGTTCAAGGACAAGATGAAAGAATTCCAGAATGAGCTCAGGGATCAGGCTGAAAAACAGCCCGAGCTCGAACAGCTGAAGGGGCGCCTTGTGAAGACGCCCATGCCGGATTCGACCAGGGATGTCGCTGAAAAGGAGTTTGCGCGCCTGGAGCGCCTCCATCCCGCTTCGCCCGAATATCAGGTGGCCTATAATTATCTTGATTATCTCTGCAATCTGCCCTGGACCGAGGAAACGGAAGATGATTTCAGCATTGTCCGGGCCGAGCAGGTTCTGGATGAGGATCATTATAATCTTAAGGAGATCAAGGAGAGAATTCTCGAGTTTCTTGCGGTGCGGTCCCTGAAACCGTCAGCCTCGGGCTCGGTCCTCTGTTTTGTCGGGCCGCCGGGAGTGGGGAAAACCTCTCTGGGAAAGTCCATAGCCCGTTCTCTGGGGCGTCATTTCATCCGCGTTTCCCTGGGTGGGGTCAAAGATGAAGCCGAGATTCGCGGTCATCGGCGCACCTATATCGGCGCCTTGCCGGGACGTGTCATTCAGGAACTCTTCCGGGTGGGAGTGAAAAATCCGGTTTTCATGCTCGACGAAGTGGATAAAATCGGCCAGGATTTCCGCGGTGATCCGTCTTCCGCTTTGCTTGAGGTCCTCGACCCGGAACAGAACAGCACCTTTACCGACCATTTTCTCAACGTTCCGTTCGATCTGTCCCGGATCATGTTCATTACCACGGCCAACACGGTGCAGCCTATTCCCGCGGCTCTTAAGGACCGCATGGAGATTATCCAGCTGGCCGGCTACAGCGATGAGGAAAAGTGCGAGATTGCCTCGCGTCACCTGATTCCCAAGCAGCAGGAGGAAAACGGACTTGGGGACTATGCCATAGGCTTTGAAAAAGGAGCTATTGAGAAGATTTTAAGCGACTATACCCGCGAGGCCGGGGTGCGCGGTCTCGAACGCAGTATCGCTTCGGTATTTCGAAAGATCGCCAAGGAGATAGCCAGGGGCGGACGGGGCCGCGAGCTGATCAACAGCGAACTGGTCGAGGAATATCTCGGCCCCCGCAAATTCTTTCCCGAGCTTGCCGGCCGGGAAGACCAGGTGGGGGTCGCCACGGGTCTCGCCTGGACCGAATTCGGCGGAGAACTTCTTTTTATCGAAACCAGCCTGATGGAAGGCAAGCATGAACTGATTCTGACCGGCAACCTCGGCAACGTCCTCCAGGAGTCGGCCCGGGCGGCCCTCTCCTTTATCCGTGCCCATGCCGCGGAGCTTAAGGTTGATCAGGACTTTTTCAATAAAAACGACATCCACCTTCACGTCCCTTCCGGGGCGGTTCCCAAAGATGGCCCCTCGGCCGGGGTTCCCATCGTTACGGCTCTTATCTCCCTTTTGACGGGCAGGGCGATTCGCCGGGACGTAGCCATGACAGGGGAGTTTTCACTTTCCGGGAAAATCCTTCCCGTGGGAGGGATCAAGGAGAAGGTCCTGGGAGCTCATCGTGCCGGAGTGAAAACCGTCATTCTGCCGGCGGACAATCAGGCGAACCTGCGAGATCTCGAGCCTGCGCTTCTGAAAGAGATGAAATTCGTTCTCGCCAGGGATATCTGGAATGTTCTCAACCACGCCCTCAGACAGCCCATCTGATTTTTCCCGCACCCTGCTTTTTACTGTGGAGCGGCTGACCACTTAGGCCGTTGATTTGTGTGGAAGGTGGGTGCTAAGGTTAACAATAAGGTAATATTCAGGCTTGCTGAGAATAATCTCACCTCACTTCCGGCAAAGGCTGCATGAAGGCCTGCCGGGGTGGCTGCGGATTTGCACGGACAACAAGCCGCAATAAAATATTCATACATACCGGACCTGCTGTCCATCCGGGTCCTTTTTTCACCACGGGGGTCACCGTGAAAATTCATAAACAACTTTTCATACTGTTCATAATTCAGCTGGTCTTTCTGACCGCCGGCCAATCCCTGCATGCGCAGACGCTGGCAGAGAAGGTCCGCGAGTTCAAGCTCGACAACGGTCTTAAAGTGCTGGTCGTGGAACGCCATGACTCGCCGACCTTTTCCGCCCAACTCAGCATCGGTGTGGGTGCGGTCAACGAAACCAATCGTTGCCGGGGAGTGGCTCACCTTTTGGAGCATATGCTGTTCAAAGGCACCAAAACCGTCGGCACCTCCGACTACAAGGCTGAAAAAGCCCTCCTTGACAGGATTGAAGAAACAGGTTCAAGGCTCGATGCGCTGAAAAGCGACCCTCTGGCCGACCCTGGTGAGAAGGCTCTATTGACGGAAAAATTGAAGAGCCTCCAGGAGGAACATAAGAAATATGTGGTCAAGGATGAAGCGGCCCGTATCTACGCCGAGAACGGCGGCGTCGGTTTCAATGCCTTTACCAGCCGCGACATGACCAGTTATGTCGTATCTCTTCCTTCCAACAAGCTGGAACTTTGGGCTTTTTTGGAATCTGACCGTATGAAAAACGCGGTCCTGAGGGAGTTCTATACGGAGCGTGAGGTTATCATGGAAGAGCGACGCCGCACCTATGAGAGCAATCCCCAGGGGCTTCTCATGGAGAACCTGATGGCTACCGCCTTCACGGTACATCCTTATCGGAATCCCATCATCGGCTGGAATTCGGATATCGCCAACCTGACCCTCGAGGAAACCCGCCGCTTTCACGAAATGTACTATGCGCCCGTCAATACGGTTATAAGCCTGGTGGGTGATCTCGACGCGGAGCAGGCTTTTGCAACGGTGAAGCGGTATTTCGGGGATATCGCGCCCGGCACTCCGGTGCCGATGGTTACTGATATCGAACCGCGCCAGCGCGGGGAAAAGCAGGTCATGATCAATTTTGACGCCGAGCCGCAACTTATGATCGCTTATCACAAGCCGACCCTGCCGGCGCCTGAGGACTATGCCTTCGATCTCATCGATCTTATCCTGTCGGGTGGGCGAACCTCGCGCCTTTACCGCTCCCTGGTGGTGGAGAAAAAACTGGCCACCTCGGTTTCGACCTATGGTCTTCCCGGGGCCCGTTATGCCAACCTTTTCGTGGTGTCCGCCATGCCCCGCCATCCCCATACGGCAAAGGAAGTTGAAAGCGCCATCTATGCCGAACTCGAACGTCTGGCGAAAGAGGAGGTGGCGCCTGCAGAGATGGAAAAAGTCCGCAACCGTCTGCGCATCGACCGCCTCCGCCAGATGAAAAACAACAGGGGCCTGGCGCGCATGCTTGCTTATTTTCAGAGCGTGGCTGGTGACTGGCGTTATGCCACCAATTATGACCGGGAGATTATGAAGATCAGTGGGACAGATGTGAAAACCATTGCTGCAACCTATCTTATCCCTGAAAACCGTACCGTGGCCGTTGTCGGCAAGGAGCACCCATGATCCAGCGACGTTTTTTTCTTGGCCTGGCCGTTGCGACTCTCCTTTGTTTAAGCGGCTGCCTGGCGGGGAAGGGCAGTGTCCGTCATCCTGATGACCTTGTTTTTCAGCCCCTTCAATTCAGCTTTCCAAAGGCGGAGCATTTTGAAACCACCAACGGCATCCGGGTTTTTTTCAGGGAGGACCGTGAACTGCCGCTCGTCACTGTCAACGCCATGGTGGGTGGCGGTTCCCTGGCAGAACCCGATGCCAAGGTTGGACTCGTCGATCTTTTCGCTGCCGTCATGAGGTCCGGCGGGGCCGGCAGTTATTCACCGGATGCTCTGGATGATACTTTAGAAATGATGGGAGCCGATCTGGGGGTGAGTACGGATACCTATGCGACGACTCTCGGGCTCTCCTGTCTAAGTGCCGACCTTGAAAAGGGCCTGTCAATCCTCAACGATCTATTGCGCAGACCGCGCTTTGCCGAAGACCGTCTTGAACTTGCCCGCAGCAAGGAGATCGAAAGTATCAGAAGGCGCAATGATCTGCCCGAGTCAATAGCCCATCGTTCACTGGGGCGCTGGCTTTACCAGGGGCATCCTCTCGGCCGTGAATCGACCGTCGCTTCGGTTTCCGCCGTGACCCGCGATGACCTGGTGGCTTTTCACCAGCGTCATTTCCTTCCCAATAATCTGTGGCTTGCCGTTTCAGGTGATGTGAGCCTTGAGGAACTTAAAAAGCTGTTGGGCGGAGTCTTTGGCGACTGGTCCAGGGCGCAAATAGCCCAGACCGTCATTCCGCCACTTCCTCCAGAACCGGCGGCCGTGACTCTCCTTTCCCAAAAGGAAGTGCCCCAGACCACAATTCTCATGGGGTGTCGAGGTATCGAAAAGACAGCACCCGACCTGGCGGCGGTCCAGGTCATGAATTTCATTCTCGGGGGTGGTGGGTTCAACTCGCGCCTCATGCGGGATATCCGTTCCAACCGCGGGCTGGCTTATTCGGTTTATTCCTATTTTCAGATCGGCCGCCGTCTGCCCGGGCTTTTTCTGCTCAGTACCGAGACCAAGAGCGAATCGACCGTGGAAGTGGTCAAGCTGGCCAGGGAAAACATAAACCGCATGCGGACGGCAGAGGTTTCGGAGGAGGAACTCCGTACCGCCAAGGAGAGCCTGATCAACTCCTTTGTTTTTGCCTTTGACGATTCCCATGCCGTGGTGGCCAGGGAGATGAGACTTGATTTTTACGACTATCCCGAGGATTATCTTGAGACCTACCGTAACCGCATTGCCGCGGTAACTGCCGCCGACGTGCTCGCGGCGGCCAAAGATCATCTCGACCCGGCTGATCTGACCATCGCCCTGGTAGGGAATGAAAGCCGTTTTGATTCGCCGCCCGCGGCCCTTGGGTTGGAGATAAAACCTGGTCTGGAAGAGGAAAAGGAGCGTCGATGAATGGCGACCTGATGCTGGCAAACTACCGCATGCTGATCAAAAGTCTGGATGATCATGCTCGGTGTGTGGCCAGGGACTATGCTGACCATATGCAGTGCCGCAAAGGCTGCGATGGCTGTTGCCAGCATCTTTCTCTGTTCTGGGTCGAGGGCTTTGCGCTCTTTGATGCCCTGCGTCAAAAGCCCGCAGCCAAGGCCACTGAAATCAAGCGCAGGCTTGGCGCTGGGCTTAAGGATCGTGACTGTCCCCTTCTTGAGGAGCATGGCTGTCTCCTTTATGAAGCGCGTCCCGTTATCTGCCGGACTCATGGTCTTCCTCTCATGAATGGAACTGGCGAGGAGAGGGCACTTCATTACTGCCCGGAAAATTTTCGCAACCTGGAGACCCTTCCGGGGGATGCTGTTTTGGATATGGAGGTCGTCAATGCTTCCCTGGCGACCATCAATACCCTTTTTGTTGCCGAGTTTTTTGGCGAGGGACCGCGACCTTCAGCCGAGCGGCATATGCTTGCTGATTTTCTTTGCGGTCCTGCCGAACAGTGGTTTGTTGATAGAATAGGTCATGAAACCTGATGGTTGTTGGTGCCACCCGTAAATTTTGAGGTTGATGATGGGTCAAGGGTAGGTGCGGAACTGATCTGTTTGATGGAGGTGTTTTAAATGGGCCGCTGGAAAACGCAACGCAATCGCCTCGATGACTTTCTTGCCCACGGCTTGTGGGAAAACCAGGGAGAGGGCATTTCAAAGCGGAGGCGTTTCCTTTACCACAACATCCGCATCTGCGTTATCGTCTTTCGCAAGTTTTTCGAGGACCGCTGCCCAATGCGTGCCTCTTCCCTGACCTATACCTCCCTGCTGGCCATTGTGCCTCTTTTTGCGCTCATGTTTTCCGTCCTCAAGGGGTTCGGGGTTCAGAATACCCTCGAGACCATCGTCCTCAAAAAGATCACTATCGGTTCCGAGGAAATCGTTCATCATATCATCGGCTATATCAACAATACCAACGCCGCCCGTCTCGGCACCATGGGACTCGCCATCCTCATTCTCACTGTGATGTCCATGCTTTCCAATATCGAAAAATCCTTCAATCACATCTGGGGGGTGAGGGAAACGCGCTCCACCTTCAGGCGTTTTTCCGACTTTCTTTCCGTCCTTGTTTTGGGGCCGGTATTTATTTTCGCGGCCATCTCCATGACCTCGACCTTGCAGAGCCAGGTCTTTCTGCAGCGTCTCCTGGAAATGGCCTATGTCGGGGAGGTCATCCTCATTCTCTTCAAGACTCTTCCTTTCGTGGTCATGTGGGCGGCTTTCACTTTTCTCTATATATTTATGCCCAATGCCAAGGTGCGCCTGTCCTCGGCCCTGGTGGGAGGTATTTTCGGCGGAACCATCTGGCAGTTGGCCCAGTGGGGCTTCGTCCATGCCCAGGTTGGGGTTGCGCGTTATAACGCCATCTACGGCACTCTGGCGGCCCTTCCGATTCTTATGATCTGGATTTATCTTTCCTGGATTATCGTTCTGCTTGGGCTGATCGTAACCTATGCCTGGCAGAATACCGAGATCATCCGCCGCGAAACCTCTGAACAGCGCGTCAGCTTTATGTGCCGGGAGAAAACCGCCCTGGCCATCCTCATTTTGGTGACCCGAAAGTTTTATGAAAACGGCCAACCCTGGGATTTGCAGCGCATATCCGGCCATCTCAACCTGCCGCCACGTTTGCGCATGCGGGTTCTGGACGAACTGGTTGACCTCGGGTTTTTATCGGAGGTGGTCGATGAAGGGGAGGAAAGCGCCTATCAGCCGGCAAAAGCCCCGGAAAGGGTGGCGGTGGCCGATATTATCGCCGAGTTCCGGCGGCAGGGGGATAGTCTCGACTGCTCGCAGGAGGTTAATGAGTGGTACAGGGTCAATGAGTTGGAGGAACAGCTGAAACAAGTCCAGACCCAGGCCCTTGAAGGCATGACCCTCAAGGATCTGGCTTTGGGTGGGGCCTTAACCGCAAAAGGGCAGAGTTAGAACGATTCCAGGGAAAAATTCCCGTCCTCGCACACCGCATAGGTAAAATGATTGATCCAGTCGCCCAGGGAAATGATGGTACCTTGCTCGGTTTCCTTATGCCAGGGCTTATGGATGTGGCCGGTGATGACAGCGTCGTGACCCTCGGCAAAACGTAAGGAAGCGTGGCGGGTCAGGATGGTTTCCGGGTCCCAGGATGCTTCCCGGCCCTTTCTTCTTCGCCGGCTCTGGTGGGCGGCCCAGAGAGCGATTCTCCAGATCCGGTCAGGATGTATGCGGCGCATGAGCCAGGCGCAAAGAGGATTCCGTACAAAATCGCGCCATCGGTGGTAGAACCGGTCCTTTTCGTCTATCAGATCGCCATGGGCCACGAACACTTTCCGTCCGTCGATTTTGAGGCCGGCGCTTTTTTCGATCACCCTGCATCCCAGCACATCGCGAAAATATTCCCCCATATTAAAATCGTGGTTTCCCTCGACAAAACAGAGTTCAATACCTTGGTTGTGGAGCTGCAAAAGCTGTTGGAGAACGGGAACGTAAGCTGAAAAAACGCAATGCCGGTAGCCCACCCAAAAATGAAAAATATCTCCGAGGAAATAGACTGAGCAGGGTTTGTTCTCCAGATGCTTTAGAAACTCAATGAATTTCCTGTAATTGGCATCATTTGGGTGGAGAAGGTGGGCATCGGAGAGAAAATAATGTTTCATGGTGGCACTATAAAAAGACCTCAGCGCAAAAGTCAAGAGTGGGAATTTCTGAAAAAACCGCACCGGGTTGACATTGACAAGAAAATCCAGCAAGCCGGATGACAACCCCAGGGTCTATGGTAAGATTTACCTATTGACGCAGGACAACCGGTGCTCGAATTTTGTGCCGGTCTTTTTTTGGAAAATTTCCGCCGTTTATGAAATGTTGAAATTGTTCTGAGCTCTTGAAAAAAGACTAGAGCTTGTCATTGGAGGAGCGGCAATGAAAATATGCAATTCCAGCCCAGGTTGAAATATTTGTGAGAGTTGAGAACCAACATTTTTCAGGAGCATCCGAACTGCAAAAAATCGCTGAAGGTATTCAGCTGGCATTAGGTGTTCCAGCGGCTTTTCTCGATTCTGGCGGCGAGGTTCTGGCGGCTGCTCCCCATTGGGATATCTGCAGCGAATTTCCTTTTCCCAGGTCGCGTCCCGGCAATAGGGGCAAAAACTCCGGACGGAGGGAGCTCTCGTCCGTTGAATTGAGCAATCTGCCTGAGGATTGTTCCTGTTTTGAACTCTCCTGCCCTCAAGGGTGTACGGCGCTTATTATGCCTCTTGTGTTTGGAGGCAGCGAGATCGGGACTTTTTTTCTGGGCTGTTATCGATACGCCGATATCCCGGAAGAGTGTTCTGAGTGGAGGACGGATGCTTGCGATGATTGCTGTATCTGTTCCGAAAAGCGCGACAAATTTCCCTCACTTTCCTATCGCAGAGTCCTTGAAAGCATGAATATGGCATGCATTCATGTTTTTGCCCAGGCTCGGATTGCCGATCCCGGGCTGGGGCAAATCTCCCTGAAAAAAAGAGCTGATATACACCCTGGCCCGTTTCAGGAGCTATTTGATCACGTTCCCGCCCCACTTTATGTTTTTGATGTTTTTGAAAATGTTATCGAGGTCAATCGGGCCGCTCGTGAAAAGTTCGGGCTGACGCGCCATGACCTTCTGGAATATCGCCTTGAAAAGCTTCTCCCTGCAGAGGAAATCGAAAACGCGCGGGAGCGCCTGGCCGAAGCTGTCCGTTATGGCTCGACTGTTTTTGAAGCACGCTGTGTCGAGGGGGCAGCCATTGAGGTCAGCTGTCGCTCTCTTAAATATGGCGAAAAAAATGCCATTATTGCCTGCGTTAAGGATATAGAAGCCCGGAAAAAAGCAGATGATGCCCTGAGAAAAAGTGAGGAACGTTTTCGGTCCGTTTTTGAACAGAGCAATGTCTCCATGAGTCTGGTTTCACCTGAAGGAAAATTTCTTCAGGTGAACCAGCGCTTTTGTGATTTTCTTGGTTATGAGGAAGAGGAAATTCTTGGCTTTTATGCCTGGGATGTCAGTTTCCCGGAGGATCGCGCGGAAGTCCGGATTTATTTTGAAAACTATTTAACCGGGGAAGGGCAAAATTTTACCCTTGAGAGGCGTTACTGCCGCAAAGACGGTACCATGAGCTGGGGCAGTGTCTCGGCATCCCTGGTCCGTGGTCCGGCGGGAGAACCTCTTTATTCCATCGGGATTATTGAGGACATCACCCGGCAGAAGACGGCCGAAGATGCCATGCACCGGGCGTTGGTTGAAACAGAGGCGGCCAGAGAGCGTACCGATGCCATTGTTGCATCCATCAAGGATGGCCTCATTGCCACGGATATGGAAGACCGCATCATTCTTATGAATGGCGCGGCGGAAGGTATTCTGGGTATCGGTTTTGAGGCCGCCGGAAACAAATCCCTGGAAAGGCTGATCGACAGTATCGTTCCGGCTAAAAAACCCGCCCCTTATCATGAGTTGAGAACAAGGGAATTTGTCCTTGAAAATATCGCTATGGATTCCGCCATATATCGTCCCCGCGCCGTGCATTTCAAAATCTCCCCCATCATTACCCGCGATGGCGAAAAAGTCGGCAGGATAGCGGTTCTACGGGATATCACCCGTGAGCGTGAAATCGACCGTATGAAGAATGAGTTTATTTCCACTGCCGCCCATGAGCTGCGCACCCCCCTGACCTCGATCAAAGGGTTCTCCCAGATTCTTCTTGCAAAAAACAATTTAACTGACGAGCAGAAAAGGGAGTTCATTTTCTATATTCATCAAAATTCCGAGGCCCTGGAAAAAATCATCAATGACCTCTTCGCTCTTTGCCGTGTTGATTCGGACCGCATAATTCATCTCAAGAAAAGCGAGGGGCATATCTGTTCTGATATTGAGAATGTCGTCTCCGGCTATCGGCGGGAGCATTCCTCCTATCGTTTCATTACCGATCTGTCCTCAGGGATACCCCCGCTGTGGTTTGACCACGAAAAAATTTTACAGGTAATGGAAAACCTTCTCAGCAATGCGGTTAAATTTTCACCGCAAAACAGAGATATCCGTATCCGTTGTATGAAAAAAGGGCAGGAGGTAATCATTTCGGTCAGCGATGAAGGGATCGGCATGGCGCCCCAGGAGATTGAACGGATTTTTGATAAATTCTATCGAATCGACAGTTCCGATACGGCCGTCGCCGGTCTCGGCCTGGGAATGGCTATCGTCAAAAACATCATTGAAGCTCACCTTGGACGGATCTGGGTGGAGAGCCAGCTCGGTTGCGGCACCACGGTCTCTTTTGCCTTGCCCCTGCCCCATTGCCTTCAGAAATCCTGAGTTTTTTCTTTAAAGCCGAACATTCACCGCGTTACGGCAGGCTTTGCATTGCCGTTGAAAATGACATATGCTGAAAACGATAGTTGGAGGCATGGCTGTTCCGCTTTTTACGTTCATCTATTAATAAAACGATAAAAATTTTTCATTAATGGGCCTTTGTGATGATCGATTTACGCAGTGATACCGTTACCCGGCCGACTCCCGAGATGCGCAAAGCAATGGCCGCCGCCCCTGTCGGCGATGATGTCTACGGAGAGGACCCGACCATTAACCGACTTCAGGACCTGGCTGCGGAGATGTTGGGCTTCGAGGCGGCCCTGTTCGTGCCCAGCGGCACCCAGAGCAACCTGATCGCCCTCATGTCCCATTGTCAGAGGGGCGATGAATACATCGTCGGCCAGCAGGCCCATACCTACAAATACGAGGGAGGGGGCGCAGCCGTGCTTGGCAGCATTCAGCCCCAGCCCCTCGAATTTGAAGCCGACGGCACCCTCGCTCTGACACGGGTCGAAGGAGCCATCAAGGCGGACGATTGCCATTTTGCCCGCACCCGCCTGCTTTGCCTGGAAAATACCCAGGCCGGCAAGGTCCTTCCTCTTGATTATCTGGAAAACGCTGCGGCTTTTGCGCACCGCAAAAGCCTGGCTCTGCATCTGGACGGCGCCCGGATTTTCAATGCAGCGGTCAAGCTTGGCGTGGAGGTCCGGACTATCAGCTCTCATTTCGACTCCGTTTCCGTCTGTCTCTCAAAAGGACTGTGCGCTCCCGTCGGGTCGCTTCTCTGTGGGGACAGGTCTTTCATAGTTGAAGCGCGCCGATGGCGCAAGGTGGTCGGGGGGGGAATGCGCCAGGCCGGGATTCTCGCCGCGGCGGGCATGCTTGCCCTCACCGAAATGGTGCCGCGCCTTGAGGAGGACCACGAAAATGCCGGCAGGCTGGCCCGTGGGCTGACGGAAATCGAGGGCCTCACCCTTTGTCCGGGTTCGCCTCAGACCAACATGGTTTTTGCCGAGGTGGCCGCCGGACTTGCGCATCCCCTGGCAGAGTTTTTACACCGCCGAGGTGTACTCATAACCCCGGCGGCCAAAATCCGTTTTGTTACCCATAAGGATGTCAGTGGGGCGGACATAGATGTCGCCCTTCGGGAGATCACTAATTTTTTCCAACAGGGAGGGACACCAGCTTGAAATGGCTTGGTGTGCTTCGCAGGAAGGAGCAGCCCGATGTCGGTTTTCGCCGTTACCCGCACCTTTTATGAGGATGAAGTCAGAAAGGCAGTCAAGGAACTCAGCCGTAGATCGAAGGATATATTCAGAAACCAGAACGGATACATAGGGATTCAGGAATATTCCAGCCGCGATCGCAATGAAATCATGCTGATTATCGAGTGGGAGGATGAGAGCTGCTACCGGGCCTGTCAGATGTGCCCGGAATGGGGTGCCATGATGCCGGAATTCAACCAGCTCATGGCAGCCGAAAAAATGCGGATGGAAATCGGTCTTTACCAGGATATGAGCCAGGCCAATTGATTATGGACCGTGATTGTCTGCCATGTTGAGAATGGTCGTGTTCCTTCATTTTCACTGGTCGCCGCCAGGCCATAAAAATGATTGGTTACCTGTGACTCTGGGACTCTAAGGTTTGTCGATGCGTTGCAGAAAATTCGGCCTGACAGGATGTGAGGTTTCAACTCCTTGTTGCAAATGCAGCGGCTGCGGCCGTTGTGAGGCCCAGGGTATTGCCATCCGGGAGTGGCTGGAAAATGTCATGCGGCCCTGACCGGCGAGGACTCTTAGCCAACCTGGCTGACCTTGTTTCAGCCTGGTGTTCTGCGGGATTGAGCGATCCATGGAAATAGCGGGCCCATCCCGTGCGGTGATCGATTGACTTCTAATTGAATCGGAGCTGATTGCTGTGCCTTGGCTGCCTGTTCCCGACGGTAAAATATTTTATCAGATTGAGGGGAGCGGTCCTCCCGTGGTGTTGATTCACGGCCTGGGATCGAGCCTTCGTGATTGGGAAAAGCAGGTTCCCTCCTTCCACAGATATTTCCGGGTTATTTCCCTTGATTTGCGCGGTCATGGCCGTTCCGTGGACTGTCCCGGACCCTACACCATTCCCCGTTTTGCCGATGACGCAGCCACGTTGATACAATTCCTCGAGGTTGGGCCCGTCGGCGTGGTCGGGATTTCCCTCGGGGGCATGGTGGCTTTCCAACTGGCTCTTGATCATCCGGAACTGGTTTGCAGACTGGTAGTCGTCAATGCCCTGGCCAGTGTCCATCCATCCTCCTGGCGGGTGCGTTGCGTTATCAGACAGCGCATTTTTATGGCCCGAGTCATGGGAATGCGTTGGAATGGCCGGGTTTTGGGCAGAAAAATGTTCCCTGCACCCGGCCAGGCTGAACTGAGAGAAAAATTTGCCCGCCGCTGGGCCGAGAACAACCCCCGCGTCTATATGGCGACGTTGCGGGGAATTTATGGCTGGAGTGTCGAGGAGCTTTTACCCGAATTGCGCTGTCCGACCCTGGTGGTTGCAGGCGAAAAGGATTTCATCCCTGTGGCCGAGAAGGAGCGCTATGTAGGCAAGCTTCCAGCTGCCACCATGGAGGTAATTGTCGACTCGGGACATGCCAGCCCCGTTGATCAGCCGGAGGTGTTTAACCGTATGGTTATCGGCTATCTTAAAAATGCGGGTTGCTAATGGCGATGCTGCGGAATTGACATGGTTTTTTCTATGAGGCATGGGGAATAGGTGCATTTTCATTATTGTTGGAAACTTAGAACTTGCCTTCAATTCCCGGGCGTTTTGTCGCTGCAGTTCTTGCGGGGGAGGGCCTATTCATGGGCAGCACGACATCACAGTCGAGTTAACAGTCTTCTTCCAATTCGTAATTGTCGGGGCAAAGCCATTGGCGGCGTTTGGGGTAAGGGAACAAGAGGGTAATTGAATTGAAAAAACTGCTGCTGATCAAAGCTGGTGGAACTTTCGAGGGACTGCGCCGCGAAAGTGGGGATTTTGATGATTGGACGATCCGTGGAATGGGGCTGAAGCCTTCCGATGTGCTGATTGTCAGGGTCTACGATGGTGAAGTGCCCCCTGAACCCGAAAAGGTTGGCGGGATCGTCATGACTGGCTCTCATGCCATGGTGACGGACCTCGAGGAATGGAGTGAAAAACTCTGCCCCTGGATTAAAAAGGTTGTGGAAAAGGGAATCCCTTTTCTGGGTATCTGTTACGGTCACCAATTGCTGGCCCGTGCTCTCGGAGGCGGGGTTGGTGACCATCCGCGCGGTCCGGAAGTCGGTACGGTCCAGGTTGCTCTCTCCTGCGAAGCTCACCATGACCCCCTTTTTGGCGGTCTGCCTCCTTCCTTTCCCGCCCATGCCACTCACACCCAATCGGTACTGGAGTTGCCCAACGGCGCCCGGGTTTTAGCGTCCAGTGATCATGAGCCATATCATGGAGTGGCATTTGCGCCCTCGGTCTGGGGAGTCCAGTTTCACCCTGAATTCGATGTCCGGGCGATGTGCTTTTATGTCGAGGCCCAGGCGGAAAAATTGAAGAAAATCGGTTCGGATTGGAGCGAAGTCCGGGACCGGGTCGAGGTGACCCCCGAGGCCTCAGGTTTACTGGCTCAATTTACCCGCCTGGTCGCCAAAAGAAACGTTTGAACCTTTTCTTAAGGGAGTCTGCGGTTATTGGTCTGGCAAACGCCGGTTTTTGGGTTAGAGTTTTACCATGAGAAGGGGGCTGGAAAAACGTTTGATCCATGGTTGCCGCGAGGGGAAATTGGTCCTGAAAAACAAGGCGTTCATTTTCTTTTTTTTGCTCATTCTCTCTTGGCATCCATCCTTTACCCGGGCAGATCAGGAGCCAACTGGCAGTTTGTGCCATGAAACGGCAAGCACGGTCGAGATGCTCGATTGCCTCTCCCAAAGATTGGCGGAAGCTGAGGCTCTGATGATGGACCGTTTTAACCGCCTCATGAAATGTTTGAACTCTGCTCAGCAGGAGACGCTACGCCAAGGCCAGAACGTCTGGCTTCGCTTCAGGGCTTTAAATGCCGAATTCGAGGCGAGTACCGAGGAGGGCGGTTCCCTGTATGCGGTTGAGCGTCTTGCCGGGCTGGTGGAGATGACCCGCCGGCGTAGCGACGAACTTGACCGATTTTACACGAAGTTTTCTGACAGCGACGTAAAGTGATTAACCGCACCGATGCAGTTGGATGTTTGCCGCCATTTCTTGACTTGGGCAGGCTGGAGGGACGCGAGTTGATGGGAGGTTTTCCATGGCCAATCCGACTTTAAAACGCAATGATGGATTTGAAAGTCAATCGCCTCATCTCCGGGAGGCGGTGGAGCGGCTGCAGAGGCAGTTGATGCGTTATGGATATATTCTTGAACCCGACGGGCTTTTCGGTGAAGACACGGAACAAGCCATCCGTTCGCTTCAAAACGAAAATCATCTTGAGGTGACCGGCATCGCCGGTGCCGAGGTTTGGAGGATCCTTGATCCTTCAAAAAAAACTGCGCCATCTGCCAGCGAGCGGCTCAATAACTTTCGTGGCGACCTGGGCTGGATTCATGCTCGGGAAGGACATGCCGGTAGGGCCTACTGGCCCGGCGGGGCTTCCGGCGTTACCCTTGATCCCGGCGTCGATTTGGGACATGCGAAAACCAGCATGGTCGAGGAAGCCTATGAAGGAATTTTGCTGCAGGACCAGTTCGAGGCGGTTCGCAAGGTTTTTGGCGTTAAGGGTGAGGCAGCCAAAAAAGTATTAGATGCCGATCCTTTGCTGCAAAGTATCCGCATCAGCCGTGCTCAGGCTGAGATGGTCCTTCCCTATGTAATACTCCCTTACTGGGAGGCTGTCAGCAGGCGTTTTCCCGTTCTCCTGGCAGGGGATACCCCTGGCGCAGTGCAGACCGCTTTGCTGTCTCTGGCTTATAATCGGGGTGCCGGGAACCGTGGCCTTGGGTCCCTTGAATATCCTCTTAAGGAAAAAGACTGGGGCCGGGTGGCGGATCTAATAGGCAACATGCAGCAGGATCATCGTCTTGAGGGCATACGTAAACGGCGGCGCATGGAAGCTGATCTGATCCGACAGGAATTGTCCTGAGCGGGGGCCATCATATCGCACTTCTGAAGTCGCTGTCCCTCGATGATATTTCTTTGCCTTAAATATGTCTTTTGTTGTTGTTTTAACATGGATTAATGATAATATCGCTCCCAACTTCGAAAGTTTTTCTGCATCCGGTGGTCTGATGCCCCTGGCGCCCATTTCAAGAATTTGTGATTTCACTTATTGGGCTTGTTTTTTGGCAATCTTCTAACGGTCAGTGACTTTTGAACGGTTTAGTGATGGAGGATGAAATTGTTTTACGGCGTAAAAAGATTTTTTTCATCTGCCGATATGTACAAAAACCTTGGTCTTCTGGTCCTGCGGTTAGGCATCGGCGGCTCCATGATTGCCTTTCACGGATATGGGAAACTCATCGGGGGACCGCATACATGGGAGCAGATCGGCTCCAATATGCAGTATCTCGGAATTGATGTGATGCCCATGTTGTGGGGGCTTTTAGCTGCACTTGCCGAATTTTTCGGTTCTCTGCTTATAATCTTCGGGGTTTTCTTCCGTCCCGCGGCTCTCGCTCTGGCGTGCACTATGGCCGTGGCCGTGGTGCGCCATCTCAGCCTTCCTCCTTTTATGCCTGGAGCCGGTTGGGGTGCCGCCTCTCATGCCATGGAACTATTTACCGTCTATATCGCTCTTTTTCTGACCGGTCCCGGAAACTATCGTATCCCGCGATGGTGAGTTGGGCCGGGAAAATCAATATTTTCCCCTCGAAATTATCCAAGTCTGCCTTTTCCTGTTTTTCTTACCTATATCAGCTCCCAACCAACGGATTCCGGGTTTGGTAAAAAACCTCTTGGGGATTCCTGCCAACCTCGCTAGAATGGAACAGGTATCCGGTAACCGTTGGTGAAGGAGAAAGTTCCTGGCCGTTCATGGTTGCTTCGAACCGTTCATCGTATACAGAAAGGATTGGAAGATGGCAGCAGTTAAAGAAGGTGATAAGGTTCAGGTTCATTATCGTGGGAGCCTTGATGATGGCAGCGAGTTTGAATCTTCCTACGAGAGTGACCCCCTGGAGTTTGAGGTGGGCAGCCCCGATATTATCCCCGGTTTCAATCAGGCTTTGGTCGGCATGGAGCCTGGTGACAAGAAAACGGTGAAAGTTCCTATGAGCAAGGCTTATGGCCCCTATCGGGATCATTTTGTTTTTGAAGTTGAGCGCCAGGCGTTTCCACCCGAAACCAACCCCGTGGTCGGGCAGGTATTTGAAATGCGTAATGAGGAGGATAGGGCGGTTCACGTTACAGTCAAGGAAGTTCGCGAGGACAAGGTCGTGATTGATGCCAATCACCGGCTGGCGGGAAATGATTTGACTTTTGAAATCGAACTGAAAGGGATTTTGTAAAAAATCTTCCTTGGTTGAGTGACAAAAGTCTTGAAGGGATCATGGCTGCCGCTACGAAAAAAAGCTGGAAGCCTGTACTGTAAAGCGATAAATGGTACGCAAATTCTTTAAACCCCGGGCCGGTTGATATTTATACGGCCTGGGGTTTTTTTCTGGGCCAAGCATCGATCTCTGCTGATTCATGAAAGCTTTTATTGTAACCCGCAATTGCCCGTAATCCAAAACCTTGCCCGCCTATCGCTCTTCGCCGGACAGCGAGTGGGCCTGCAGAATCAGTTGCCGTTCTTGGCCTGATTTAAAGCACGCTTAGGGTAGAGCCACGAAGGAACCTGAATCAACCTCGCTCGCTGTTTGGCAAACAAAATGCACATTTTTCCTCTCTCACAGGTAAAATGCAGTTTCAGTGACGAAAATGGGCCGGGGAGGAAGGCATGCTGCAAGAGAACGGGGGACAGTCCGAGGAAAAGCACGCGGCTTTAAAAGGGCTTTCCTTTTGGAAAAAATTTTTGACAATTCTCGTCAGTAGTTTTTTAGTTTTTGTTATCTCTTCTGCCGGGGTTTTGGTCAAAATAGCTATTGAACCTGTTGCTGAAGTCCAGGCCCAGTCAGTTGTTTGTCCAAAGGATGCGAGAGAGGAAATGCCCACCCTGGTTGCCGGCGAGCCTGATTGGAGTGCCGATTCGAGCGCTCTTTCCCAATATGAGGAATACCTCAAAGATTATATCCTTGAGCAGAATTATAAAGTGTTTCCTCAAATGGCTGATATCATTGTCGACAGTATCCACAACGCTTCAAGAGAATATAATATCTCCCCGTTAATCCTTATCGGCCTTATGGACGTGGAATCAGATTTTGATTATATGGCCCAGTCCGATCGCAACGCTATCGGACTTCTTCAGATTCATCTTCCCACCTGGGTGTTGAACGAAAAAAACCCGATAAACCTCAAAAAGGTCGGTATTATTCAGAGTGCGACCGATTTATACGATCCCCAAAAAAATCTTCGTGCCGGAGCTTTTATCCTCAGTCACTATATGAAGGAAGCTGATCGAAGAGGGGTTGAAGACGTTGCTGCCTATTCCATTACCCGCTACGAAGGGGGTAAGAAGAACCATCATGCCAAACGGGTTAAAAACGCTATCGGTGAATATCTGCTTTTTTATCAGAAGCAGCAGATGATTGCCTTGGAAAAAACGGCGGCAAATAACTGAGACGTTTTCTCCTGATCCGGATTACCCTCCCCATCTCAATGAAACAAAATCCCATGAGCCGCTGCTGGTTTGCATGTAGAGTTATATTCGACCAATTTCTCTGATAGAAGAAAAAATCTTTTGAAATTTTAACGAAAACTTTCTATATTCTTAAAAAAATATACTATTTGTTCTTTCCGCAGTTTTCTAATTGGTTTTGAAATAAAAAAACAGATTGATCTGAAGGGTGTTTTGCAAGGTATTGCCTTTTTTTTGGCAAATTGATTGCAATGTTTTTTGCAAGACCTTGAAATGTCAGCTTTTTGAAAGCTGTGAGGTGGTTTCAGCATTCAAACCTCTAAAAACTGAATATAAAGTATCTGCAAAAAAGTGTATCCAACCAAATTGATATTGAAAAAGTTCATACTGACAACCGTTTTATGCCTTTTCCCACTTTTTTGCTGGGCCAATGTGCATCAC
The DNA here is from genome assembly GCA_016934985.1 of Deltaproteobacteria bacterium. Taxonomy (GTDB): domain Bacteria; phylum Desulfobacterota; class Desulfuromonadia; order Desulfuromonadales; family JAAYDE01; genus JAFGRU01. Next base: position 80,170 of record JAFGRU010000019.1, on the reverse strand, counting down.
CATGCCCATTTGGTTGTGGTCCAGAAATCTGCCAGAAAACTTTCCCTGATCCGCAATGGCAAGGCCATAAAAGAATATTCCATCTCCCTTGGGAAAAATCCCGTTGGCCATAAAATTAAAGAAGGCGACAAGCGCACTCCCGAGGGGTCATATGTTCTTGACTGGCGTAAAAAATCGGATCGCTTTTTTCGCTCCATCCATATATCCTATCCCAACCCGCAAGACCTTGGGCAGGCCCTGGAAAGAGGTGTTGAGCCTGGGGGCATGATCATGATTCACGGTATCCCACCTGTTTATGACCGGGTCGGCGGCGACTTGAAAGAGCGGGATTGGACCGACGGTTGTATTGCTGTAACCAATGAGGAAATGGTGGAAATTTGGAATTCTGTTCCCGATGGTACGCCCATCTATATCCTGCCGTAAAAAACCTTTCTCTTTTTCACTATTCAAGAAATTATATACAGATTTTGGCACGGTACAGGCCTGGCCTTGGCCTTGGCCTTGGCTTGCTCCCTTTGTTCCTGGTGCTGATCATGGGGGCTTTTAGTCCGGCCTGGGCCGGAGAGCGTTTTGAAAAATTCAAAGCGCGGACAAAAGCACGTTTCCCGGAGGTTTCCTGGATTAATGTCGAGACCCTGGAGCAATGGTTGAAGAACAAAAAGGAGTCGGAGCTGCTTCTTCTTGACACGCGCAGCCGTGAGGAATTCGATGTCAGCCACATCGAGAACGCCCAGAGGGCTTCGACCTTGGACGAGGCCATGTTGCTGTTGGCCGACCGTTCAAAGGAGCAGCTCGTCGTGACCTACTGTTCTGTGGGTTATCGTTCGGCGATAATCGCTGATGAGCTTGGAAAAGCCGGTTTCAGGAATATCCATAACCTGGAGGGTTCATTGTTTGAATGGGCCAATAAAGGGCACCCCATTTATCGCAACGGCCAAAGGGTCCGGGAAGTGCACTTTTATAATTTCTGGTGGGGGATGTACCTGAACAAAGATCTCTGGGCCTGGTAAATTTTAATGTCTTTTTTGAGGATCCTGCTGGGAAAACCCCAGATTTTGGCGGGTAGAAGTTGCTCGCGCCAGGCTTTTCACACTATCCGAACCAAAACCCCGCTTTTTTCTCTCTAATTTTTCTAAGACGGTTTCCCCTTCCTTTCTTCGGCCTAAAATAGCGATGAAGTATTCTTTGTCCTGTATTGGTTGAATGATCAAAAATGATTTCCCAAATAACGGTAGAATTATCGATATGGCAAAGGGGGCTGATTCCTGACCTCGCTTTAACAGGTGCTTTCGGCAAAAAAATATATATGGAAATATTTGTTTAGATTCAATTGGTTGAGGTTGTTAACAGGGATAACTCATGAAGCTGCAAGAAAAACCGGTTGGATTTTTTACTGTAAAGTAATAAATTCTTTGAGGTTGACTTGAAAAAAGCCGCCTGGTTTTTTAAATTGGGGCCATGGATAGTGAACCCCAAAAATATAACGTTTGATACTAAGGAGGAAAATACAGGGATGATAGCATTTGAAATAGTCAAAAACGGTAAAAAAATCGCCACAGTAGGGATGGATAAAGCTGGTACGCTGGCCGTTTCGACGGTTAGGGGCAAGCACCTTCTGAGCAACTTCCCCGAGGATTATCAGGACGAAATCAAAAAAATTTCCAATGCCGAGGAATTTGAAAAGGAAAATTTCGTTCTTTCGGTGGAAGGGAACCTGGAAGGGCGGACCAAGGATAATAATTTGACTTGGTACCGTGGACATCTCACTGCCGGTGATGAAATAACCATTCGCCTGGTTGAAGCGGACACGGTGGACGAACCCCGTGTAGTGGCTTCCAAAGTCGTCAAATCCTCCCTGTTTTAATGAAGTGCAGTTGTCGTGGGGGCTCCCGTTCAGGGGTAGTATTCTCGACTTTTCCGGCAATTTTTATGGCGGGTAAATTTACCGGCCAGCGGTTCAAAAACAAATTGTGATTGACCACTTTTTTAATAAAATTGAGCGATTGAAAGGAGAGAGGATATGAAAAAGGTTTCGTCCGGCCTGATAGTGTGGCTTCTGGCGCTTGTTTTAGCCATGTTGCCGGCCTGCTCCCAAACCGATGGCAAGAAAAAAGCAAAACCGACCCCCGATCAAGCTATAGAAATGTTGAAGGAAGGGAACCGTCGTTTCGTTCGCGGTCAGTCCACCCGCCCTCATCTCAATGCCGCACGGATTATTCAGGCCGGCAGGGAGAACCAGGGGGATCATGCATATGCTACGGTTATTACCTGCTCCGATTCCCGTGTCCCGGTTGAGCACATTTTCGATGCCGGAATCATGGACCTTTTTGTTATCCGGGTGGCTGGAAACGTGTGCGACACCGATGAAGTCGGTTCCATTGAATACGGCCTTGCCCATGTCAACACGCCGGTTCTGGTTGTACTGGGCCACACCCAGTGCGGCGCCGTTACAGCCGTGACTCAAGCCCTCCATGGCGAAGGACATGCTCTTGAGCGCAATATCCCGCCATTGGTCGACAATATTGAACCGGCGGTCAAGCGTGCCATGGAGATATATCCCCACGTCAAGGGAAATGACATTATTCCCTATGCCATTGAGGAGAATGTCTGGATCGGCGTTCGAGACCTTTTCATGAAGAGCCCCGCCAGTCGCAAACTGGTCATGGAAGGAAAGGCTAAAGTCGTTGGTGCTATTTACAATGTCGGGACCGGGGAAATTGCCTGGCTTCCGGAAGCCAGAGTTACCAATATCCTCTACGAGGTTGAAGGGAATCCCGAAAGGGCCATTGAACCTTTAGCCCCGCATGGCGATGATAAAAAGGAAGAAGCACATGGTGAGAAGGCTGCCGCCAAGGAGGAGAGTCACGGTTAGGCCGCGCTGCAGCCGAAGTTGAGTGCATTTTTTAAAGCTTTGGGATAGCCCGTGACCTCTGGATACGGGCTATCTTTTTTTTCTGCTGTTGCGGTCCTGTTCTTCCATGAGCAGGTGATGAATATGGATATGAGCACCTTAAGGTTTCGCCGAGTATGACTGATTTTCTGTTCTCCGGTATTTTTTTAGGGCTTGCTGCCGGTTTTTCTCCGGGGCCTCTTCTTGCCCTGGTCATATCCGAAACCTTGCAGCACAATTGGCGTTCCGGTATGCGCGTCGCTCTGGCACCAATTCTGACGGATGCACCCATTGTTGCGGCTGTTTTTCTGGCTCTTAAGAATTTTGCCCATGGGCAGGTTCTTGGAGCCATCACTTTAGCTGGAGCTTTGTTCGTCGCCTACCTCAGTTTCGATACCATCCGGTCCGGCAACCGGCTTCCTGCCTCTTCAGACCAGCCGGCCAAATCTCTGAGAAAAGCCGTGCTGGTCAACGTTCTGAGTCCCCACCCTTATCTTTTCTGGGCCAGTGTCGGGGGGCCAATTTTACTTCGAGCTAACGAAGTGCATTTTTCCCATGGATTGGCGTTCCTTGGGGGTTTTTATGCTTTTCTGGTTGGGTCCAAAGTTTTTCTTGCTTTGGTGGCCGGCCAATCCCGCTCTTTTTTTCGGGGCAGCACCTATCGTTGGACCTTGCGGGTACTGGGATTGTTACTGCTGATTTTCGCCCTCTGCCTTTTCAGAGAAGGGCTATTGATGTTCAAGCCGGACCTGGGTTGGCGTTTTTGAATTTGAAAAAATAGTGGATCCTGCTTTGGAATTTTTCATGGGATGATAAAATTCAACTGGAGTTCCGACCCTGGTGGCGGGATCGCTTTCTGCTTTTTAACCCTTTAATTAAACCTGCATTCGTGAGTTATGACCCGGCAACAGCGCAAGTCATTGTCCTGCCTTAGCATTTCAAAAATCAGCGACGACCCTGGGTGTGCGCCCCAGATTTTTGAAACACTTTTTCAGGCCAAGCACTTTCGCTCATTTCCTTGTCCCTGCCCACGGATTCAGGTTAACTGAGGTCTCTTTATGAAAAAGTTCGTTTTTACTACTTGTTTGTTGCTGACCCTGATCCTTTTTTTTGTAACCCAGGTTTCTGCAATGTCTCCAAAAGAAGAGCCCGGCACAATTTCGGTGCGAGGTGATGCCATTCTCAGTGTCCCTGCAGATCGCCTCAATCTGGCTATCGGGGTGACCGCCACTGCACGCCAGGTAGAGCAGGCGATGGAAGAAGCGAATCAAAACTTGAAGGATATAATCAAGGCTCTGGAAAAAGTCGGGCTCAGCAAAAAGGAATACCAGACCCGGCGCTTTGATGTACAGCCGCAGTGGTCCTCCCGGCCCAAAAGCTCCGTTCCTGAATGGCGTCCGGAAATTGTCGGGTTCACTGTGTCCACGAGCCTGTCCATTCGCACCTTGAAACTCGAAATGGCCGGAGATCTTATAGCAGCGGCGGTTAATGCCGGCGCCAATGAGATCGGCTCCCTTTCTTTTGACCTTGCCGACTCACGAAAATATCGCGACCAGGCTATTCGAGAGGCTGTCGCCAATGCCCGGGCAGATGCTGAAACGCTGGCCCAAGCTTCCGGAGTAGCAGTCCTTCGTGTTCTTTCCCTGGATCTGGACAACGCCCGACCTGCACCTGTGAGGGTTAATTATGAACGGGGGATGGTTTTGAAAGCCATGGGGGTCGCCGAAGCGCCGGCTATTGTACCTGGGGATGTCAGTGTTCGCGCGAGCGTCACCATGGTTTGCGTAATTGGCGAGAAAAAATAACCTTTTATAAACCTTGGTTTTGAAAAGGCTCCGGGAGGGGGATTGTTCCGGAGCCTTTTGAATAGAAAAAGACGGGTTTAAAAGCCGGAACATAGATAAAACCATCCTGACTCTGTTTAAACTAATGTGTTAATATAATTCCCAATTCGAAGGCCACTGTTCCCGGCCAAGGGCAGATAGTTTTTAATATGTTGAACAGTTACCATTTTCCCAGGTAGACGATGAGAGATCCCTGCGCTACACCACAATTTAAAAAAAGGCAAAATCTCCTTCAGACCATAATCATCCTTTTGGGTATGCTGACCCTGTTCGGGTTTTTGGGATTTATGCTGATGGGGAAAATCGGCATTCTATGGTCCATCAGCTTTGGCATGGTACTTATGGCTACCACGCCGAAAATCCCCCCGCGCATTTTTTTGCAGCGTCAGGGGGCAGTTTACCTCAGCCCCACCGAGGCCAGCGGGCTGTATGAGATTCTCGGGTGGCTTTCCAGGGGGGCTCAGATACCGGCAACCCCCAAACTTTTTCTCTTGAAACATGACGTCATGAACGCATTCAGTATGGGGCGGCGCAGCGATGCAGCCATTGTCGTGACTGATGCCCTGTTGCGCAAACTGGATTGGCGCGAGACAGCCGGCATCCTTGCCCATGAGGTCGGCCATATCGGCAATAATGATCTGTTTCTGCACACTGTTGCCGATACCATGACGCGAGTTACCTCCCTTCTTTCCACCTTTGGCCAGATTCTCATCCTTCTTTATCTGCCCCTTCTCCTTTTTTCCGATATGTACATTTCCCCGCTTGTTCTAATTCTCCTTCTTTTAGCTCCCGCTGTCAGCACTCTTCTGCAGCTGGCTTTGTCCCGGACACGTGAATTCGAAGCTGATCAGACCGCCGCTTACCTGACTGGTGATCCAAAAAGCCTGGCATCCGCATTGGGAAAAATGGAAGGGTATGATCAAAATTTCTGGAAAACGGTTTTTATGCCCCGACGTCGGAATCTGACCCCGTCTGCGTTGCGCACTCATCCCCATACGGAAGAGAGAGTTGCCCGATTGTGGGAAATTGCCAAGGAAATGGAAGCCCGGCCTGCCGATTGCCCGGAATCTCCTCAACGTTTTTCAGGCATGGCCGGAGAAAACGGTTTTCGCAGTAACTGGCATTGGCTTAAGTCCTGGCTTGCTCATGATGAGTGATATTGCCCGGGATGGGTTGACGACCTTCACTTTCAAATATAAATAACAAGACCAATGCCTTGCAGGGCATGGTGTAGGAAATGCTTGAATGGAATACAGACTGTCTTTCAATACCGGATATTTTTCCCTCGGCGCTGATTATACCATGCGTCTTTCCAGTTTGTTGCGCCTGCTTCAGGAGGCGGCGATTCTTCATGCCGAAAAAATTGGCTTTGGTGACAAAGCCATGGCGGATCTGGGTCTTTGCTGGGTTCTTTATAAACTGGAACTGGATGTCTCCCGTTACCCGGGTTACAGGGAGGAAGTGACTGTGGTGACGCGCCTGGGGGGCCGGAAGGGCTTTAAGGCTTTTCGTCATTTTGATGTTTTTTGCGGGGAGGAGCATCTCGCCTCTGCCTTCAGCGCATGGTTTGCCCTGGATTTGAAAACCAGAAAACCGGTCCATTTCAAGGGGAGTCTGGGGCGCCAGTTGTTTCCCGATGGGATGGTTCTGCCCGAGGCAGCTGTTGATGAATGGAAACCGGAAAAAGAGGTTCCCTGTCCAGGAGAAATTCGAATAACCACTCGCTGTGCCGATATTGACACTAATGGTCATGTGAACAATGCCATTTATGCCGATTATCTGGAGACGGCCCTGGCGTTTCAGGAAGAAAGCCACCCCAGATTGAAAAGTTACAAAATTCAGTTCAAACATGAAATTCCAGTGACGGCGGCAGAGGTTGCTGTTGAGATCGGTTTTGAAAAGCCGGACTGGATTTTCCGCATATCTGCCGGCGACACCGTTGCTGCTTGCGGGGAAGTATCATTTTTCTAAAGGTTTTGGCTGCGGATTTTTGTTTGTTGGTTGATAGACCCTGGGCGGAGTTTGTGTGAAGGTTTTGATTTTGCGGTTTTTTGCAGGAATATTAATAAATAGATGAAATGATACGTGAAAACGGTTGTTATACGGTTTTTGATTTTGAAACCACGGGTTTGTCCCCCGCAAGAGGCGGCAGAGTTATTGAAATTGGCGCGGTGAGAATCGTCAATGGCGCCATTGACGATGAATTTCACAGTCTTATTAATCCCGGGGTGCCGGTTCCCTGGGCTGCTCAGCGTATTCATGGGATATCCACTCAAATGCTTGACAGGGAACCAGGACCGGAAGAAGTTTTCCCGCAATTTATCCGTTATATTGGGGACTCAATTCTGGTGGCCCATAATGCCCCTTTTGACCTCAGGTTTTTTCACTCCGAGTTGCAAAATCTTGGCTTGAAGCTCAACAATAACCATCTCTGTACCTTGAAGATGAGCCGGAAACTTTTTCCAGGCTTGAGAAATTACAAGTTGGGAACCCTTGCTTACCACTTGACCGGCCCTCTCGCTGAAGATGTCCGTTGCCACCGTGCTCTTGACGATGCCCGTTTGACCGCAGCGATTTGGCTGAAAATTCTCGAGCGGAATCAAGAGCGTCGATCTAAGTCGGCATTCGTATTAGCTAGTGGGCTCTAGGGCAGGTCATGGCCCCTGACCTTTCAAAAACAGTTGGGGTCATAGCATGTTGTGACAATTAGTCATGGGATAATCGCGATATTTTATCCTCCAAACAACGGACTATTTCAGGTGAAAACCTGGTTTGAGCAGTTTTAGAAGCTGGCCTGAAATTTGGGGTGGTGTATCCGGATACGTTTCATAAAGTGTCATCTTTTCTGACGGGAAATGACAAACAGCGTTTGCAGCAGCGGATAAAAAAAGCCCCTGCGCCGGAGGAGGGAATTTAGCGCAAGGGCAAATACACAATTTTGAAACCTGCGAAAAGGTCTTTTATTGGGGGGGTTGCCGACGTCGAAAGCTGTTTCCAATGGCTATGAGAGACCGAAAAGCTGAAACTTCGGGCCGGCAACCACCCGGCGGCTTCTCCCCCTTTTAGCCTGTCTCTCGTCAGAAACATGTCAGGTGGGAGGCCTTTGAAATTTTAAAAAAGATCAATTTTCCCAGGTTGTTCACTTCCGTTAAAAAACTTCCTTTGCCCATGCAACTTTGAAGCCGATAGAAAGCCTGTCTTTTTTTGGCGGTTTTTTTGGGGGCTCAGGGGGGAAATTAGTGTCATTCCTTGTTTTGGAAAGGAATTACCTCCCCCAGGTGAAAATTGAAAATTTACACTAAGGAAAGAACTAAGGTAATATAGCTTCAAGGGCAGCGTTTTTTCATGTTGATGGCCTTACACGCCCCTTTCTTAGGCTTGATTAACCCATCTCCGGGGCTTCAACGGTGCCAGAAAGACTTTCCCTCGGTGCCGGGAGGGAGTCCATCAGGGTGAACAATAACGCCTAAACATGCCCGCATGGCAATGTCGGTCGAAAAAGTGAACTGTCTTCTTCTTTTAACAGAGAAAATGGTGAGCATTTTTCTGATAAAAATTTTTTTGAGAGGTCTGGAATATGTCCCTGTCCAAACAACTTTGGAATGAAAATCGAGAATTGGCTTTAGCTTCCCTGCACAACCCTTTTGTTCAGGGAATCCTGGATGGTTCTTTGGCTAAGGGGAAATTTTCCTATTATGTCAGTCAGGATTCCTTTTTCCTGAAAGCGTTTGCCCGCGCTTATATAATCGCCGGGGCAAAAGCCCCTGATTGGGAGGACTTCATCAAACTTCACAAATTGGCGGAAGGGGTTTTGGGTGAGTTGAAGTTGCATGGCAAGTATGCTCAGGAATGGGGCGTCAATGTCGAAAAGGTGAAACCTGCTGCGGCAACCCGGCGTTACACCGATTTTGTCATGGCGACCGCCTGGGGGCATGATACCGGCTTGACGGTAACCGCCCTGACACCCTGTATGCGTCTTTATGCATGGCTGGGACAGGAGCTGGCCGCCAAAAATCCGTCTGAACATGGCTACAGCGATTGGATTCGTACTTACAGCAGTCATGAGATAGAAGAGTTGGCCTGCGATCTGGAGGCATTAGTGGATAAATATGCTGACGGAAGAGATGATCTGGTTGCAGCTACCTACCGCTACGCTATGGAATGCGAGCGTGATTTTTTTCAGGCGGCTTTTGATTCGGCCATCTGATTATTAAACTTTTTACCTTGAATTAGGAACCTGTCGAACCTGGAGATGAATCTACTGCAAAAAAGGTAACTAGACCCATATTTCTGCAGATTTTCGAAAAATAGTCCCGCTATTCGCTCTTGAATTTGCGAAAAGCTGTTCTTGATTTCCCTTTTTCTTGTTGTGGTCCCTCAAGTCTGACAGGCTTTCAAGGTGAGGAAAACTGGAAGTTCTCTGGTCCCTCCTGTTTTGGTCTAAAAACGGGGACTTGATTTTTGGAGTATAGATGGATAAGGATTTTGAATTTTTTCTGGAAGAGAAGGGCCCCGAGGATAAGTTCGAAAAACTGCGTGCGGCCCACCTGGCTCTTCATCGGGGCAATTTTCAAGAGGTGTTGGAACTGGCGCAGGAAGCGCTCGAAGACAACCCCATGGACCTTGATTCCCTGAATTTGGCAGCTGTGGCCGCCTACAATCTTAACGATAACTCTATGGCTTCGGCCCTGTTTCAAAAGGCCCTCCTTTTTGATCCGGAAAATGCTGGTACCCATCATAATTATGGGGTTTTGCTGGAAAGAGCGGGAAATCTGGAAAAGGCTGTGGAGCATTTTTTGCGCTGTACTGAACTGCAGCCCGATTTTCCAGAATCCTTTATTCATATTGGCAATGTCCTCGATGCTCTAAAACGTGAGGAAGAGGCCGGCGATTATTATCGAAAAGCTTTACAGCGCCTGCCCGAAAATCAGGAGAATTATTTTCAGCGTGGTTACCTTCTTAACCGTCTTGGTGATTACGATAAAGCTTTGACCAGCTTTCAAACGGCTTTGAAAACCTTCCCCAATGATGCAGCCAGCCATAACGGTCTTGGCTATGTTTTGTCGGCCATGGATCGCAATCGTGAGGCCCTGGCCTGTTTTGAAAAGGCCGTCGAGCTTGCTCCAAAAGATGCAACCTATTATTTCAATCTTGGCTTGTCGTATCTGCGCCTGGGGCAGTACGAAGAGGCGGAAAAGAGCTTTGCAAAATCCATAGAGTTCAGTCCAGGTCTTGTCGATGCGGTTTTCGATAACATCCGTTTGATGATCGAGCGGGGTCCCCATGAATCTCTTTTGGAACTGTTGGATAAAGCTGAAGAGGTCAATCCCGGTCGTCACGACACCTTGCTTTACCGGGGCATAATCTTCCTTGAATCCGGGAAATTGCCCGAGGCTCTGAAAGCCCTGGATGAAAGCCTGGTGCGCAATCCCGAATCCATTCAAACTCTGAATATCAAGGGTAATGTTCTCAAGGAATTAAGAAAGCTCGAAGACGCGCTTGCCTGTTTTGACATGATGCTGAAAAAAGCCGGGGACCTGCCGTTGGCTCATTACGGCCGTGCCACGGTTCTGGCCCTGCAGGGTAACGCTCATGATGCTGTTAAGGCCTTGTCCGAGGCGTCCTCGCGGGACCAGCACTTTCTTGACCAGGCTTGGGAAGACCCGGCTTTTGACGCCATTCGCCAGAATCCCACCTTTCTCCAGTTGATCCGGATACGTAATGCAACCTGATGATTTTCCGGCAACCCTTCAAAAAAAGAGGCCTTTAATCGGCGTTATCGGTGCTGCAAAGGCCTCTCCCAATGGTTACGCCCAGGCTGAGGAGATCGGCCGCCTTATTGCCGAAAGAGGGGGGGCCGTGGTTTGCGGCGGTCTCGGCGGGGTCATGGAAGGGGCCTGCCGTGGTTGCTCCCGCCAGGGCGGCGAGACCATCGGCATCCTCCCGGGTTCCGAGGCCTGCGAGGCCAACCCTTATGTCAGCCTTGCCATAACCACCAATATGGGGCATGCCCGCAATGTCATTATTGCCCATACTTCTCAGGCACTTATTGCCATTGAGGGAGAATATGGTACCCTCTCCGAAATGGCTGTGGCTTTAAAGCTCGGACGGCCGGTCATTGCCATCGCTTCCTGGCCGGATATCCCCGGTGTTGTTTATGTTGCTTCTCCCGAAGAGGCGGTTGCCGAGGTCTTTGCCCGGATTTCCTGAAAATCTCTTGCAAGGAAAGAATCAAACATGACCCTGGATCTGGAAAAATCCCGGGAAATTTCAGGCAAGCTTGCTGAGTGGTTGCGCGGCCGGGGAAAAGTGCTGATTCTTGCCCATGACAACCCCGACCCAGATTCGTTGGCGGCGGCCATGGCCCTGAAGCATTTCATTGTTGTGAAAAGCGGCAATCACTGTGTCCTGGCCTACGGTGGTATTATCGGGCGTGGGGAAAACCGGGTCATGGTCAGCAAGCTGGATATTGACGCGGTTCATATCGAGACTCTCAACCCTGCCGATTTCAAAGTCGTCTGCCTGGTGGATACCCAACCCGGTACCGGCAACAATTCTCTTGGAGAGAACCTCAAGGTCGATTTAGTGATCGATCACCATCCCATACGTGAAAATACGAAGTCCTGCCGCTGGGTTGACATTCGTGAGGACTACGGATGTTCCGCGACCATCCTTTTTGAATATCTCATGGCTCAAAATGTCTCGTTCGGGACGCGGCTGGCGACCATAATTTATTATGCCATCAAGTCGGAGACCCAGGAACTGGGGCGGGAGTGGTGCCCCGCCGACCGCGAGGCCTATTTAACTCTTTTTCCCATGGTCAACAACCGTATTCTATTCGAAATTACCCACCCCAAAGTACCCCGCAGTTATTTTTTTTCCTTCAATAAAGCTTTGGAAAATGCCTGGACCTATGACGACATACTGATTTTTAATCTCTTTACCATTAATAATCCGGACATGGTGGCGGAGATGGCTGATTTTCTTTTGCGTATGGAAGGTGTTTCCATCGTCTTGGGAATGGGGCTTTATCTTGATAAAGAAGTGATTTCCTTGCGCACTTTGAGTAAAGACGGGGGCGCCGACCAACTGATAAGGGCATTGATGAAGGATCTCGGCACCAGCGGCGGCCACGGCATGATGGCCGGAGGACAAATCGTGCCCATGGACAGCGACCTAGACGCCCAGCGAAAACTTCAGGCGACTTTGACCGAACGCCTTCTCAACCATCTCAAAAGCGAAGCGCCTGGGCATAGATTATTGCCCTCCTGAAACGCCTGCCGCAGAGCGATTTTTCAACTTGCTCGAAATTGACTGGCCCTGCCCAATTCAGGTGCCTCATGAACATATCCATAGGTTAAACTGTTGCCAGGCGGCGGAAAGATCCCCTTTCAATGGGCGCACGAGTCTTTTTAAATGAATTATCGCCTGGCATTAATAAATGTTGACTTTCTTGCAATGTACCGTCAAAAGTTATAATTTAAAAAATCAACCACGATTTTATAACAATATCCATTGGTTCAGGGCGTTAACCAATTTCATATTTACGATGGGTTGTCCATGGTGAAAATCTCGACCTTCCTCAGACTGAGCCTTTTCCTTTTATTCGCCTTTATCCTTCCTCCATTTGCGGAGGCTGCCGTTGAACTCTCCCTTAGCGGGAGGGCGCCGGTGATTATTCAAGAGGTCTACAATCAGGGCGGAGTAGCTTATGTTGCTCTTGACCAGGCCCTTCCTGCTTTGGGCATGGTCGGACATTGGGATTCAGTCGAACACATTTACAGCATTAAAACTCCCCAGGGTACGGCGGTGATTTTTCCCGGCTGTCGCTACCTTCGTCTTCGGACCCGTTTTGTCCCGCTGCCCTATCCTCCTCTTTTTATTGACGGCAAGTTGCGGGTGGCTGAGGACTTCCTTTATGAACAGCTTCCTTCCCTCCTCGGCATCGCCGTCCAGTTCCAGAATCTGGATCCGACCTTCAGCACTCCCACGGGTCAGGATACTTCCCTGGATCGTCTTTTCGCTTTTCTTTTAAAGAAAAAGGATGTTGAAGCAGGTTCCGGCCTGCGCGGCCTGGCAATTGATCCCGGCCATGGCGGAACAGATCCCGGCAGTGTCGGTCTCGACGGGGTGAAAGAGAAGGATGTCGTTCTGGAAGTGGCTCGCCTGCTGGCAAAAAATGTCAAGATGCGGCTTGGCATTCCGGTTTTTTTGACCCGTGACAAGGACTATTCCCTGAGCCTGGAAAAACGCCATCAGGTGGCTAATGAACCGCAGGTAGATGCTCTGATCCTGCTTCATGCTCAGGCAGGTTTCAGGCCCGAGGCCCAAGGCATCACTCTGTATATCCGTCCGGAAAACGGGCCGGAAAAGGACCGTGGCGCGGGAAACGACATGGGGAGCCGTCTTTTGGCCGATTATCTGGCCGATATGCTCAAAAGGGCGGGTTTTATTGTCAACCCCATTCAGACGGCCCAGCTCCTTCCTCTCGGGCGTGGAGACCTGCCCAGCGTTTTGGTCGAAATGGGATATCTTACCAATCCGGAGGAAAAAGCCCGCCTTGTTGATGAGGACTACCAGAAAAACCTTGCCAATGTCATTTTTAACGCCATTCAGGAATTTTCCGATTCCCAAAAGGAGAAAATGCCGTGACCGCTTTGCGTACCGACGGTCGTGGTCCCGAGGACCTGCGTGCCATCCGTTTTGATCTTGGATACAACCGTTATGCGGAAGGATCAGTGCTGATCTCTTTTGGGGAAACCGTGGTCCTGTGCAATGCTTCGGTTGAAGAGTCGGTGCCGCCGTTCATGCGTGGCGAGGGGCGAGGTTGGGTGACGGCCGAATACGCCATGCTCCCCCGGGCCACCCAGAGCCGCTCGCCCAGAGAGGTAAATCGCGGGCGTCCAGGTGGCAGAACCCTTGAAATTCAGCGTTTGATCGGCCGCTCGTTACGTGCCATCGTTGATCTCAACGCTCTTGGGGAGAGAAGTATTGTTGTCGATTGCGATGTACTGCAGGCCGATGGCGGCACTCGGACCGCTTCCATTACGGGTGCCTGCCTTGCTTTACGTTGTGCCCTGGATACCTTGTTGGACAAGCAGTTGCTGAAATCCGATCCCATGAAGGAATGGGTTGCGGCGGTCAGTGTCGGGATTGTCGGGGATAATGCATTATTGGACCTGGATTATTCGGAAGACTCCTCAGCTTCTGTCGATATGAATTTTGTGGTAACCGAGTCGGGACGTTTTGTGGAGATTCAGGGAACGGCCGAAGAGGAGCCTTTTTCCGAAGATCAATTTGAAATTCTGAAAAAAATTGCCCTGGGCGGGTGTGCAACACTGGTTCAGCTGCAAAAGCTGGCTTTGGAGAAACGATGACGGAATTGGTGGTTGCGACCCGAAATCCCGGCAAGCTTCGGGAAATCGCGGCTCTCCTTGAAGGACATGGCATCCGGCTATTGAGTGTGCGGGATTTCCCCGAGCTCCCGGAAGTTGAAGAGGATGGCGATACATTTGAAGCCAATGCCATGAAAAAAGCCCGGGAGGTTGCCGCTTTTACCGGGCGTCTTACCCTGGCCGATGACTCCGGTTTGGAGGTGGCTGCCCTGGGGGGCCGCCCGGGGGTCAACTCAGCCCGCTTTGCCGGGGAACAGGCCAAGGATGATGAAAATACGGCCAAACTTCTCAAGGAATTGGCCGGTGTCCCAATGGAAAAGCGGCAGGGCGCTTTTCGTTGTGTTATGGCCCTGTGCCAGGCGGATGGCAATTGCCGACTTTTTTCCGGGAAGCTGGAAGGGGTCATCCTGGAAGAACGTCGCGGAAAGGGGGGCTTTGGCTACGACCCCGTGTTTTTCGTTCCCTCTTATGACAAAACTCTTGCCGAATTACCTCTTGAAATAAAAAACGGCATTAGCCATCGGGGCCAGGCCCTGGTCGGGCTGGTCGAATTTTTCAAATCTTGCCCGGGTGGGTGAAGCTAGCTTAAATATGAAAAAATTTTTAGAAAGTTGGTTTTTTCTTTGCATAAAAGAATTATTTAATTAGAATAATAAGCTGTATTTTGATAGCGTTTCGGCTCAAACAATAATATGCATGCCTTCTTGAACATTTTCGTTTCGATGCTAGGATTGTGTAACGAAAATAATAGTTGATCTTTGGATTGGACCCAAATGCTCAACTCAAGAAGGATTAACATCAAAAGGAGGTATTTGTGATGCGTGATTGGAAACTTGTCGTAGGTGGAGCAGGCTTAGCACTTCTTCTTCTGGGTGGTTGCACGACGGCTCTTACTACTGCCGACCAGGCAAAACTGGATGAGGCCATTGCCGCCAGTGAGAAAGCTGCCGATGCTGCTGCCAGTGCCGAAGCTTCTGCAATGAAAGTTATGGATGCTGTGCAGAAAGCCGAAGCCGCAGCAATGAAAGCTGAAGAAGCAGCTGCCCAAGCCCAGATGAATGCTGATCTTTCCAAAAAAGCATTCGAAACTGGTCTCAAAAAGTAAGGATTGACAGGCTTCGAACGAGGCCTTGAGTTGCGTGGAAACCCCACCTTTTAAAGGTGGGGTTTTTTTATTGGGGGTCTTTTCCCCTGGAAATAACCAGGGGAATTCCCGAAGGATTATCGATTTCGCGCCACACCATCGGCCAGTTGATTTTTTCAGGCCATTCAAGCAGCGCCTTGTATTTCAATATTACGTTTGCCACGCTGGCTGTTTCATCTCTTTCGTTGGGATGAATTTCTACCCACAGCTTGTTATCCCTAACCCCTACTTTAGCGGGTTGATAGGTAATGGTGACTGGAGTACCTTGCGCCACCCTGCTGAAGAGGTCCCTGATGTCTTTAGGGTAGAGGCGGATGCAGCCGTGGCTGACCCTTCGGCCAACGCCAAGGGGCTTACTGGTGCCGTGGATGCCATAGCCTTTGGCTGAAAGCCCGATCCAGTAACCGCCGAGGGGATTGTCAGGTCCGGGTGGAACAACGGTCGGTTGATCGGGGCGCTCTTTCTGGATCGACTCCGGTACAACCCAGACTGGATCCTTGGCTTTCGAAATAACGGAAAAATTCCCCAAAGGGGTGTCCCAGCCTTCCTGGCCGATGCCGATGGGATATATTCTGGCCCTGAAATGACCGCCCTCTTTCCAGAAATAATAAAGGCGGAATTCGGCAAGATTGATTACAATTCCAGGTTTGGGTTTCGTGGGCAGAATGGCGGAGTAGGGGAGGATGATGGTTTTCCCCTGGGGCGGCAGCCAGGGGTCTACGCCAGGATTGGCTCGAGTTAGAGAGAGGTAGCCGATGCCGCTGCGGTAGGCGAGTTCCACCAGCGTATCATCTTTTCCGATAACAAAAGGCATATTGCGGCCGACAATGGGTGCCAAATTATCTTCGGCAACGATTGAATCCCCCATTGGGCGGGGATACCAGGAATATGCAGTGGCGGGTGGAAAAAGACTGGAAATCAGCAAAAACAAAGTCAAATAAATTTTCATGGCACGGATTATAGCCGAAAAGATCAATTTTTTGCCATGTTTTTTCATGGGCTGTTACTCGTGTTCGTGTGGAAGACTACCGTGAACATGAGCGTGGGTATGCTGATGAACAGCGACTTTCTGCTCGGTGTGGATGCGGCCATGGGCTAAAGCATAGATGGAACGGGTTGCGCGATCCAGAAAATCGAAATCGTGGGAGATGACTACATAGGTGATATCCAGGTTTGTCAGGATATCCAGAAAATTATGGCGGGTTTTTTCGTCGAGCCCGTTGGTTGGCTCGTCAAGAAGCAGAACCTCAGGCTCCATGGCTAGAAGAGTGGCGAGTGAGACGAGCTTTTTTTCACCCCCCGAAAGTCTGTGAGTAAGGCGCTGCTCGAAGCCTTGAAGACCGAGAAGGGCCAAGGTCTGCAGCGCAATTTTTTTAGCCTCTTCCGCACAACGGCCAAGGTTGAGAGGGCCGAAGGCAACATCTTCGAGAACCGTGGGGAAGAACAACTGATCGTCGGCATCCTGAAACAGAAGGCCGATTTTTCTGCGGGCGGCAACAAAATCTTTTTCTTTTTCCAGGGGCCGTCCGAAGGCCTCCAAAGTGCCTGCGTCCGGCTTCAATAGACCGACCAGAAGGTGGAAAAGGGTGGTTTTTCCCGCACCATTGGGGCCGGTCAGACCGATGCGATCTCCTTTGAAGAGCTTGAAATTGAGCTCTTTGAGGATCGGGCGTCCATCAGGATAGGAAAAAGTAATGTTATTGAAATTTAGAACAGGTTTTTGTTCCATTCAATTACTAGTACCATAAAAAATGCCAAAAAAAATGCGCCGGCCCACCAGCCGTCCTGACGGCGAAAAGCCATCTTTTCAAGACTGAAAAAACGGCCATGAAAGCCACGGCAGACCATAGCTTTGTGAACCTGCTCCGCCCGCAGAGAGGAACGAAGAAAAAGCATTCCGACCAGGTAAGCGTAGGTCCGGTAAGTATGAATATTGGTTCCTGGCTGAAAAGAGCGAAGGCGTGCCGCTTTCTCCAGGCGCCGGAATTCCTGCTCGATGACGAAGATATAACGATAACAAAAGAGGAAAAGATAAACCAGCTTTTCCGGGACGCCAAGGTTTTGAAGGGCGTGTCCCATAGCGGCGATGGAAGAGCTCGTAGAAAGTGCCAGAAAGGCCAGAAGGATGGTTGCCGATTTCAAGGAAATTAGGGCTGCGAGGAAGAGTCCTTCCCGGGTTAAGTCCAGAGGGCCTATCTGGTAGAGGGCGGTGCCGGTTACGGTGAAAGGCAGAATCGCCCATAAAAAAAGGATGAACCCGAAGGCGAGAAATAGAGGTTTGATGACCTGCGAAATAGTCAGGCGGGTCAGGGAGACAATCACCACGGAAACAGCAAGGCTGAAAAAAAGAGTTTCCCAATTTTCGGCGAGAGCCACGGCAAACGAAAAGAGGACAATAAAGACGATTTTGAGACGAAGATCGATTCTGGCGAATGGAGAATCAAGGGCTATGGATGGTTCCTGGATCATGTGGGCTGAAGTTTTTGATTTGAAAAGTAATTTGTCGTTTTTATTAGTGGTTCGGCCGCATTGATTGGTCTTTTACTACCATGGCAGGGCCTATTTGCGATAGCGAAACCATGCGCCGACACCCATCAAGCCGAAAATATAACCGATACCGCCAAAAATATCGCGAAAGGAGGGACCGGGGTGCTGGATTTCGGCGAGCATGCGGTTTACAGGTTTGAGCTTCCGGTCGAGGACCTTTTCCACAATGTTTTCCAAATCATGGGTGGAAACAGGTGCAGCTAAAGGTGGTTGGGATTTCGGTCCGGTTTCAGATGACACACTTTTTTCGGGGGGAATGGTTTCTTTACCGGTAATTTCACTGAGAGGGACATACCATTCGGCCCGGTGGCCCATAGTGGCATTTAGGACGATTTTTAAAGCGCTTTTTTGCGGGATGGCAAAAGAAAATTCACCATTGTCATCGGTTTCGCCTGCCAGGAGCTGATTGCCTGCTTCATCTGAAACCAGGACCTTGCCACCTTTGACAGCCTGACCATTGCCGAATTTACTTTCCGTGAAAATTGTGTCGCCGTCGACCCAGGCAAAAATGGTGACTCGATGTGCCTGTGCCGAAGCGGCGAACGAAATAATAAAAATTACAAAGGCGGTTATGGTTAAAGACTTCAGGTCGATTCTTAGTTTTTGATGGATCATGAATGCTTTTCTCCGGTTGCTACGGGTATCATTCCCGGTTGAACCTTTCTTAAAAATGCGACACAAAACGCTGTGATAATCCCCTCAATGATCATGATCGGCAGGTGAGCCGTGGCAAGGAGAATGGCTGCTTCGATAAAATTCTCGCTGGCGGATATCAGGGCCAGGGCAGCGAGGCATCCGGCCAGAAAAACACCCATGAGCCCTGCTATAAAAGCGGCGGGAAGGATGGCCTGGGGTTTGATGCGAACGACGGTGCGAAAAAGATAGTGCCCCATGATGGCCGGTACCGCCATGATGACGGTATTGACCCCGAGGGTGGTGATGCCGCCATATTGAAAAAGAATGGCTTGGAGCAGCAAAGCGACGAGAATCGCCGGGAAAGCACTCCAGCCGAGAAGGAGGCCGACCATGCCGTTCATTATCAGGTGGACGTTGGAGGGGCCCAGGGGAACATGCACCAGGGATGCGACAAAAAAGGAGGCGGAAAGAATGCCGGCCTGGCCGATGCGGTCAAAATCGAGTTTCTTCAGGCCGATAGCCGTACCAGCTGCGGCCATGGCCATCCCGCTGATCAACACCGGGCCGGAAAGAACGCCTTCGGAAATGTGCATGGTTGTCTCAAACTTCTTCAAAAAAGTATATTAAGTTGAGGCCGAACCTGTTGTTGGCAACCGGTTCGGCCTTGGATATTTTAGAGTGCGATTCAAAGAACAGGTCGCGCTGAATTATTTTTTAATGCGCGGGGAAAATCACTTTGTTTTCCAGCTAACAAATTCTACCCACAGGACAGCTCCAAGTTCCACATCTTTTTCCGTGCCCTCAAACGTCATTTTTTCCGGCGCGGTATTGAGGGCGGCAAATCCCCACCATCCGGCTTTGGGCGGCGTGTAGGTGAAAACCCCGTTGGCGTCAGCCTTGACCACCTGGGTGATCATATATTCGCTGGGAGTATCGGCGGAACCTTCCCTATTGTAGAATTCCACCTCAACTTCGGCAAAAGGCACGGCCTTGCCGTCAAGTTTGACAATTCCCTGGAAATTGTTGCCGGCGTAAAGCCCGATGGGGCGGGTCAGAGGAATGATTTCGGTTCTCAGGCCGATTTCCTCATCCCAACCTTCTTCATCCCCGAAGGCGCCGACAAAAGTTTTTGTATAATGGATGATAAAGCAGTCTTCCGCAGGCTCCCAGTAGGGCTGGGGCTCCATGAAAAACTGATAAACGCCAGGTCTTTTGACAGGAAAATCAAGGGACCAGGATTTCTGATCCATAATTTTAGTTTCTGAGAGCTGATTCAAGAGGCTGGTTTTTTCTCCGTTAACAAAAACACCCAATACCTTGGGTTTTTCCAGGGTCATCCCAACCCTTTCAAAAGGATGGGAGAAAGATGCTTCAACTTTTACCGTTCTAGGGTCTTGCTGCATGACCATTGAATCTGAAGGGATAAGCATACCGAAGTGGGCAAGGGCAGGAGCGGCCAGAGCGATAAACAACAAAATAGAGAACAAATTCAGAAACAGCATTTTTTTCATGTTAATCCTCCTGTAGTAAAAAAAATTACCAAAAAGCAGGAGTGTTGTACCAGGAAAAATTAATAATAGCAATAAATGAATAAGAAAACAAAAAACATGCTACCTATAATTCTGCTTAAAACCCTTTTTATTATTTATGGGATAAATCAGAGCAGGTCTTTCCCTGTGGTGGTGGTGACAAGCTTGCCGTGTTTAACGCCTCGGGTTCCAATGAGGCCATCGGCAAGGTGACGCACGGTTTTGGCCTTGCCTTTGACGACAATGACTTCCAGGCAGTTTTCCGCATCAAGGTGGACATGAAGAGCGGAAAGGACCAGATCATGGTGGGAATGCTGACGGTCGGTCAGGTTTTCCGAAAGCTCGCGTGTATGGTGATTGTAAACCAGGGTGATTGTGCCGATGATTTCTTCTTCTTCTTTGCCGGCCTGCTCTTCCACCAGGGCTTTACGAATAAGGTCACGAATTGCTTCCGAACGATTGACATAACCTTTTTTTGAAATAAGGTCGTCGAAAAGTTTTAAAAGTCGGTCGTCAATAGAAATTCCAAATCGGGTCAGCTCGGACATGGCACCTCTCATTATTAAGTTGATGTTTTTCCTTTAACATAGGGGATTTAACAAATCAAGTTAATTACCATGCACAATTAATCCCCTGGTTATCCACAGTCTGCCAACAGATTATTAACAATATGTTGTGGTGACAAAAATTGCAAAAACAATATCTAGTGTTTTATGGCTTGACTCTATGAAACAATATGCTAGAGTAGTCAACAATTATTGATGAATAGAGGATAATTGTAAAAGCCTTACTTTCCCTATCGATGGAGGCTCGGTATGTTGCAGTTCATCCGCAAAAGAGATGGTCGACTCGTACCTTTTGAGGAAAATAAGATTGCCGATGCCATCATCAAGGCCGTCCGCGCCGTCGGTGGCGAGGATATGGATAAGGCCAGGGCCATTGCCCGCCAGGTGGTGGGCATACTTGAAGTTTTCTCCAAGGACGAACGCATACCTACGGTAGAAAATGTTCAGGACCTGGTTGAAAAATGCCTTATTGAAAACGGCCACGCCAAGGTAGCCAAGTGCTATATTGTCTACCGCAAGCAACACGAAGCTCTGCGCGAAACCCGCGAGTTCATGAAAAAGTCAATCGAAGCGATTGACTCCTATCTCACCCAGGAGGACTGGCGGGTCAATGAAAACGCCAATATGGGCTACTCGCTTCAGGGCCTTAACAACCACATTGCTTCCAATATCACCAGCAATTACTGGCTCAACAAAATTTACCCATCGTACATTGCCAATGCCCATATACAAGGGGATTTCCATATCCACGACTTGGGTATGTTGTCCGTTTACTGCTGCGGTTGGGATCTCAAAGACCTCCTTCTCAAGGGGTTCGCCGGTGCCTACGGCAAGGTCCAGAGTGCGCCTCCCCGGCATTTTCGCACGGCCTTGGGGCAGGCGGTAAACTTCTTCTATACCTTGCAGGGCGAAGCGGCCGGGGCTCAGGCTTTTGCCAACTTCGATACTTTGCTGGCACCTTATATCCGCTATGACAAGCTCAGCTATTCCGAGGTCAAACAGGCGGTTCAAGAGTTTATTTTCAATATGAACGTGCCGACGCGTGTCGGGTTTCAGACCCCTTTCACCAATGTCACTTTCGACATGACCCCGCCGGGAAACATGGCCAAAGAAGCGGTTATCATTGGCGGCATGCTCATGGACGAATGTTACGGTGATTTCCAGGTCGAGATGGATATGTTCAATCGTGCCTTCTGCGAGGTAATGATGCAGGGGGACTATTCAGGGCGGATTTTTTCCTTTCCGATTCCGACCTATAATATCACCTCCAAACTTGACTGGGACAGCCAGCGCTTCCAGCCCATCTGGGAGATGACCGCTAAGTATGGCATTCCCTATTTCAGCAATTTTATCAACTCGGACATGGACCCGGAGGATGCCCGCTCCATGTGCTGCCGACTGCGTCTCGACAACAGGGAATTACGGCGCCGGGGCGGCGGTCTTTTCGGGTCCAACCCACTGACGGGTTCCATCGGTGTGGTAACTCTGAACCTTCCGCGCGCCGCTTACAATTCCGACGGTAAAGACGAATTTTTCGGCCGTATCGGAGAACTGATGAAGCTGGCGGCTGAATCCCTGGTTATCAAACGCAAACAGCTTGAGCGTTTTACCGAAGACGGTCTTTATCCCTTCAGTCGTTTTTATCTGGGTGATATTCGGTCCCAGCGCGGGCAGTATTGGGATAACCATTTCTCAACCATCGGCTTGATCGGTATGAACGAAGCTTGTCAAAACCTCCTCGGTGCCGGTATCGAAACCAAGGAAGGTCACGCCCTTGCCACCGAGACCCTCAATTTTATGCGCAAGCAGCTTGAAATCTTCCAGGAAGAGGCCGGAAGCCTTTTTAACCTTGAGGCGACCCCTGGTGAAGGGACCAGTTTCCGTCTGGCGAGCAGAGACCGTCAAATGTACCCCGACATTATGACTGCCGGGCGTGGCGAACCCTATTATACCAACTCCACCCATCTGCCTGTCGGCTGCACCGAGGATATCTTTGAAGCCCTCAACCACCAGGACCCTCTGCAGGCTCTTTATACCGGGGGGACGGTATTCCATGGTTTCCTTGGCGAGCGTCTTGAAGATTGGCGCAGCGCCCGGCTTCTGGTTAAACGTATTGCTGAAAACTTTCATCTGCCTTATTTCACCATCAGTCCAACATTTACCATTTGTCCGGTGCATGGCTATATTCCGGGGGAACATTTTTCCTGCCCCAACAACCAGGATTGGCAGGCGGCTTGACCGGCTTATTATTTGTTTTGCTTATTTAATTAAATCGGGGGAGATCAATGGCAAAGAAATGTAATGAAAAAACGGAGGTTTACTCAAGGGTTTGCGGTTTTTTCCGTCCCGTTCAGCAGTGGAACAAGGGGAAGAAGGAAGAGTTTCAGGAACGCCGTGAGTTTGTTCTGAAAAGCTCTCAGGGTATGGGGGAAAATGGCGATTAAAGGTTTCCAGGGCACCAGCCTCCTCGATTATCCAGGGAAGATTGCTTCTCTGCTTTTTTTGGGTGGCTGCAATCTTACCTGTCCTTTTTGTCATAACCCCGGTTTGGTTCTCGAACCTGATCAGTATCCCGATTATCCTATGGAGTTCATTCTCGGTGAACTGGAACAGCGTCGAAAGTTTATCGATGGCGTGGTGGTTTCCGGTGGCGAGCCGACAATTAATCCCGAACTGGGAGAATTGCTCCGGGAAATAAAGAAATTGGGTCTTAAAGTCAAGCTTGACACTAATGGTCTTCTTCCGTGTTGTCTTGAGGGTCTCGTTTCCCGGGACCTTGTCGATTTTGTTGCGATGGATTTAAAGACCGCACCCCAGCGTTACGGGGAACTTCATAACCAGCCCGTAAAGATTGATAACCTTTTGGAAAGCATTCGTATTCTTGTAGAAGGGAAGATAGAGTACGAGTTTCGCACCACCTGTGTACCCAATTTAGTGGAAACCGAGGATATCCTTGCCATTGGAGAAGCACTTAAGGGCGCCGGTTTGTGGGTTTTGCAGCAATTTGTGGCTTCCCACGCTCTTGAAGAGAAGTATCAAGACTTAGAACCCCATTCATACTCCAAACTTAAAGAATTTGTTGGGATTGGACAGCGGTATGCCAATTCCGTTAGCCTGCGTGGAGTATGAAAATTGTTGTTTGAAAGAAAAAATTCCACCGCTTTTTTGTCTGACTTCAGTTAACCTTTCAATGCACTCCGAATGGAATATACCTATTCCCAGGGCTTAATTTCTTAAGTTTCTCGTTATTATTTCCAACTTTAAATTTACTGGAGTCTTTTCTGGAAGAATTCCGATGGTTTTTCCAGGGTTAAAAATGCCCGGACAATTTTTTGTCCGGGCATTTTTTTGTGTGCCCCTGGAAAAAGGAAATGGGAATCAGATCAGATCGTCCTTTTTTGTCTGTTTGGTTAGAGTTGGTTATTAAAAATCTTATGCGGGTTGGTCTGCCGAGACAGGGACTGATGTTTGCAAAATTTCTCAAAAAATAGCGCTGATGAAAATGGTATTGGCTGAAAAGAAAAATTTCGGGCTTTTTGTATGGCGATTAAGGGGACGGAAAATAAAAAAGTTAAACGGATAACTATATAAAAAACAACGGAATAATTAGGGCTCGACAGATTTGTTGCGATTGTTATCTATACGATAACTATTAGCCCTTTGGTGGACACATTTTTCTGAAAACTCGTAAAGGCAATAAAAAATACAAAAATAGTCAGTTCTTTGTGAATTCCCGCAGAGGTGGGATACTAGGGGGGTGTTATAAGTTTTCTCCCCAAATTACGATAAGTCTGATTTCCAATTCTTTACAGATGCTTTACGTTGGGGTCGAAATGCTTTACTTTCAAGATTTTTTTGAAGGGGCTTTTTGAGGAGAATTTTCGGCCAATTTTCGCGACGAAAAGCTAGGCGTTTTTCACCGGACACTTTCATGAAGAGGAAGCCAGTTCCATTTCCAATTATCTTCGCCCGAATTTCCCTTCCCATCGACAGCGTACGACATTCTTGCAAGGCCGTCCTGGTCGCCGGGTTTTCTGACCAGAAAAATACTTACAACCTGAGCATGATCTTTTTCCTGAAGATCTATTGCGGCCTTGGTGGCTGTTTGTTTTATCGCTTCCGGAGACGGGACATCAGCGGCCACGATCCACTCTGTCCTCTTTCTTCCTGGAAAGCTGAAATCGTTCATGCTCACCACTTGGTAAGACACGGCTTCGGAGGTGTTCGGCAGCATGACCTTGTCGAAAGCAGGTTCCAATAAAAACATATAAATTCCTGCAAGCCCAAGGAATACGATAACTAAACTTTTTAAAACCTTCATCGCTGACCTCTTTCAGCTTTTTCTGTTCAACCTCAAAACCATCCAGGCCCTTCTTCCCCATCTTTCACAACCTTCGTGTCTTTGAGTTTTTTATCCACCTTTTCAGTCTTTAGTTCTCGTAATTTTTCTTGAAGCCATTTTACCACCTCGCCTCGGCGGCCAATTGGAAATAAAAGATCCGGATCACCAAAATCCTTCCCTAATGCATCCCATAAAGCGTCAGCTGCCTTTGCTCTTTTTCTTTCGTCTTCGCCCCCCTGGGCGGTCATAATGCTAAAAATTAGAGACATTATTTCATCATCGTCATGTATATCAAAAATCTCATCTTTATCTTTAACGCCTTCCATTTGTTTCACTTCTTCAAGTTTTTGATGAAGCCACTGGATTACCTGGTCTTTTTGACTGATTGGCAACAGGTAGCCAGAGGCATCAAATTTTTCGACCAAAGCTTGCCATAAATCATCCCGCTTCCTTTCTTTTAGGCGGGAAGGAGCGTGGTTGTAAATACGCAAAATACGCTCCACTAAATCAATTATGGTCTTGTCTTCATACAAAAGAAAGGAGTTAGGAGCCGCTATGGCAATTACTTCCCTCATCATCTCTTCATCAATATGTCTTTTGTTTGAAAGACATTTTTCGTAGACATAAATGTAGATTTGGAGTTTCTGATAAAGAGGGATTTCGATCTTTTTTTCTCTTAAAAGATTTTCCACTACAAAAACCACACGAATAAAAAATTCCTTGTCAATTTTTTCTTTTATTTTTTGCCGCTTTTCATAAATTTTAGGGTTTAACTTTATAGGAGGTTCTTTAAATCCACATACTTCCTCATGAAGGAATGGATCCCCAATTCCAGATATTAACCATAGCGGACTAATACCGCTTTTTGACTGTAATTTGTATATAAATTCAGCATCCGGATAGCTTGCCCCTTGTTCATACCTTGCTAAAGTGCTTTTGCTAACACCAAAAATTGGTGCAGCTTCCTCAAGAGACATTTCTCCTCTTAATTCGCGAACCCTATCTCCTATCCCTTCTAACCCTTCAGCACGCATAAAACCCTCACGTGAAGCAATTCCCAAAAATGAGTTGATAAATACTCAAAATTGGGATAAAATTCCCAAAATTGAAGTTTCAAATTTGTTTATTTCAAAGACATGGCCGGTTAGGGGGCACGATTGATCACAACAGCCAATAAAAAAATAATTCAAAAAGATTGGCATCCAGCAGACATAAAAGCCGCTTTAGCCAAGAAAAACTACACTTTTTCCAGAATTGCAAGGGAGTACGGTTACCGTATCAATTCTCCAAGCGAAGTACTAAGAGTGCCTTGGTCACCCATGGAGGCCATTGTCGGCGATATCCTTGGCGTTCATCCTTCCCGGATATGGCCCTCACGTTATGACAGCTCTGGTCACCCATTAAGGTCAAGGGGTTTCTTAACTGTACCAAAGCGGTTGAGTCAAAACAACGGCTAAAAGGCGGGAAAGATTAGCCAATCAAAAAGTTAAAACCCGTAACAAGGTGGGAGCAATGGCGAAAAAAAATCAAAAAATTTCCGACAGTCAGATGTCTTTGGATTTTTCGGCCCAGATTGATTCCTACATAGAAGAAAGGATTGAACTGACCAAATCCATTTCCCAGACAAAACCTCGTATTGAACCGGAATCTGAATTCGAATTGTGTATCGAAGTGGCATCAGTAATAAAACAATCGATTCGAGCATCTGGTTTGTCCAGGGCACAAGTAGTGGACGCCATCAATCTATTCTTCGGTCGAACCGAGGCGGGTGCAGAGGCGGATCCACCAACCTGCCGCAGGCCATTAACAATTCACCAACTCAACAAATATCTTTCTTCTCCAATCGAGCACGCTATTCCGCTCTATTTCGCGTTTGCCCTCCAAGATGTCACAAAAAGTATGGAACCGGCTGCCACTATTATTGCTGCGGCTGGTGGGCAAGTAGCCACGGCTGAAGAGATACGACTGCTGAACCTCGGGAAAATTGAAAAAGGAATGGATGAACTGCGGCGGTTACGGAACGAGTTGAAAGGGGGTAGGCAATGAAAGTCCATTTCAATGCTGCTTTGAACCCGGAGAAAACAATTCTTCCGGCTTGCATGATTGGTTCAATTGGGAGCTCGAAAAAACGGCCTGCTTATCGTGGAACAACAGATCCACAGGAAGTGACCTGCCAGCGCTGCCGAAAACAACTTGAGAAGGGATCAAGATGATCGACAGATTTGCCAAAGTTTTCAATGTTGGTGGCAACGGCCATCAGTTGCTGGTTGTCCAGGAACTTAACCCTGATCAGGGTGTGATTTTACTCAATCACATTACTGTGATCGGCGGCATTAGAGTAGATTTTCAAGTTGAGTTTTCTGGCGAAGATCAGGAAGAAAAAGCCCAACTTTACCTGGAGCAGATCGACCAGGAAGGAGCTGAAGGTATTTACATTAGATTTCTGGAGTACTTCGAATGCGGTGACGATAACTGCTTGGGCTCCCAGCCAGAAAAAGGGCTAACCGGCGTTACCTTTCTTTCCGCTATGGATCACGGAAACTTTAAGCGTTTTGCCAAAGAATTACGGGCCATCCTGGATAAACATGAGCGACAGCTTGAGCAGGCTAAAAACCTTTTAAACCGTATCTGTTTAATTGGGAGGGTGAAGGAAAAATGAGGTGCTTTGCGAGAGTGGATGTTTCAGGAGCGTTAGCCAAAGGAACTGCTCCGGAGGCAGTGAATAAAAACCTGGATGCCGCCATGGAAGAAGCTGTTTCCCGGTTGCTAAGGGAGGTAAAAGTACGTACCCCGCAAGGAGCTAGTGGTGCCAAGGGCGGCCTGATGAGCACCATCCAGAAAGACATAATTGAAAAGGGAACGCCAGCCGTAAAGGGAGTGGTCGCAACTGACTCAATATACGGTCTTGCTGTTGAAAAAGGCCGACGCCCTGGGAAATGGCCACCAGGAGGTAAAGGCTCCAAAGAGCGGCCTATATTGGCCTGGGTAAAACACAGGTTCGGTGTCTCCGGATCTACGGCTGATCGGATGGAGTACTTGGTAAGGCGCAAAATAGGCGAGCAAGGGACTGAAGGTGTTTTCATGTTTGAACAGGCGATAGAGGAAAATTTTAAAGATATTCAAAAAATTTTTGAAAGGTACGGGCTGCGGCTTGTAAGGGAGCTTGAAAAATGAGGTGGATTTTAGGGGCATTAATTTTTTTCGGCCTGGCCTTGGCCGGATCTGAGGGGGAATGGTTTCCATGGGCCAACCTTGCCGGTCTGGTTTTGTTTGGAGGCTTTGTTCTGCTGGCAAGTTCTGGGGAACCTCTTGAAAAAGATTCAATCTGAAGAACGAACTGATCAACCTAAAGGAAAAGACATGGCGACAACCAATAAGAATTCACAGCAACAATTGGAAAAATCGGACCTGAGTTTCGAACATGAGGTGGACAAAATGAAACTGGCCGAAGTCGAGTCCGATCTTGAAACCATAAAGGCGGAGATCCCGGCGATCAGAGAAGAGGCTCAAGTCTTTGGGATGCTCAAAAAAATCGAATTCGACCAAGTTAGCAATCAGCTGCTTAAATATACCGCTTTGCGCAGACTGAAAGAGCGCAAAGCTCACCGTAAAAAGTTCGCGATGACCTGGGAGCAATTCTGCGCATCCATAGGGGAGTCGGCTCGAAACGTTGATCGTATCATTAACGATTTGCGTCCATTACACGAGGCGGTTTCAGACAAAATGTCCGATTTACCTGTTTTAGAGGGGATGAATTTCAATAAAATTAGGTGGTTATGCAAATCAATTTCGGACAATTTGTCCGAAATTGAAGATGGGTGTCTGGTCGTTGGTGACACCAGAGTGCCCCTTCTTCCAGAAAACAAAGATGAAATAGAGGCCCTGATTGAAAATATGAAGGAGGCTCACCAGAGGGAGAAGGAAGAGTTTAAAAAGAAAGCCGATGCGGAAAAAAAGCGTCAGGCGCGTGACAAAGAAGCTGAAATCGAGAACCTGAAGATAGAAAAAGGCAGCCTGGTTAAAAGGGTTAAAGATCTGGAAGCGTTTGTTCCAGATGAGAAAGATGACACCTGGTATCTGGAGCAAATACAGGAAATCAAAGATGCCGGCCTGGTCTTTGGCAATCTCTGCCGCCGGTTTATTTGCGCGGAGAAAAATGAGCAACTAAAGAACGACCGGCATCTGCAATGCCAGATCTACAGCTTGATTGAAGAAGCCGGAGCCGAGTTGATCGATTTAAAGGAATCGATCCAAGAATTCTTACCATTTTGGGAGTAGCCCTAGTGAATCTCCGGCCTGAAATCGAAAACCAGATCGTCCGGGAATGGGAAAGCGCCCCTTACGGATACCGCTCCAAGGTGGTGGAAAAGTGGGCCAAGCTCACCGGATATAGTTACCAGACGATCTACCGGGCCTTGTCTACTGATCGCAAGCGCAAAAAGGGTGATTATCTGACCCCAGGTATCGAAGATGCCGCCCGGAAGGTCGCCCTGATCAAAAAACGCCCGCCAGTAGACAAGGGGGAGATCTCCACCGATCAAGCCATTCAGTTGGCCATTCAAAATCGGTTGATTGATCCCAACTTTGCGGAAGTTTCCGTAGCCACATTCAACCGGGTTATCCAGGATCTGGGGCTAAACCAGCGGAAACGGCGAATTAGCCGATTTCAGGCCCAGTGGGCCAATCAACTGCATCATGTCGATGCGTCAAGTTCTAACTGCTTTTATGTTGATGACGACCTTCCCGGCGGGGATTACCTGCTCAAGCTTTTCGCCGGATCAAAGGGGTACAAAAACAAACCTGTAAAAGTTGACCGGCTTCGCCCCTGGATTTACGGAGTGGCCGACGATTATAGCGGCGTTCATGCCGCCCGATATGTCGTTGCTGATGGAGAATCCCTTTCGGATAACCTCGATTTTCTCTCCTGGGCCTGGAGTAAAAAGGATGAATCACTCTTTTTCGGCCTGCCGGAAAGGATTAAGGGCGATCACGGCCCGATGATGAAAGGCAAGGTGGCTCAATCCTGGTTTAGCGAAGAAGAAGGACTGGGAATCAAAATCGAGCCGAGCGTCCCGAGGGAAAAAGACGCCCACGGCAAAATTGAACGGCCCTGGCGAACCATGTGGCAGCGTTTCGAGCTGACCTTTTTTGCCGAATCGGACTGGAAGGACTTCGAAATAACCCTCAGCGAACTACAACGGCGCTTTCTGATTTATCAGCAGGAATACAACGCCCGGCCCCACAGGTTTCAAAAGAAAATATCCCGAATGGATGCCTGGCGTAAGAGTATTACCGAACATGGCGGCGCAGTGGCTCTGTCGGAAAATGCCATCCGTGGGGTTGTTCGGCGTTATGACCGCACGGTTGGTCAGGATGGTAGTCTTTCCCTTGGCGGCAAAATATACGAGGTCAAGGGTCTGCACTGCGCCAAGGTTTATGTATACGAAGGTGTTTTCGACAACGAGAAGATTATTGTCGAGGACAAGAAAACCGGGCAGAAATACGAAGTCGAGGACTTTACCCCGCTGCCCCTAGACACCTTCCATTCCGCGCCCGAGACCCCTCACCAAAAAGCGGTCAAAGAGGCCGCAACCCTGGGAGGTTTACACAACACCCTTTATCAGGAAACCAAGGACCAGGGCAAGGTGACACCCTTCCCGACCAGAATCAAGGAAACCCGTGAGATCGAAAACCCCTTTGACGTGGGGGATGCCTATCCCTCGTTACAGGCGGCTATGGAGGCATTGACTGCCATTCTCGGTGCCCCTTTGCTGGCGAAAGATGGTCGGAAAGATATTGAAAAACTCATTTTGGATAACGGCTTATCCAGGAAGTGTGTTTCAGGTTTGGCCGAAGACCTTAAGGCTTTTAAAAATGAAAGGACAGCCCAATGAAATTATCCAAACTGGAAGTGCTGGTCAATTTCGGCTTTTGTCAAGATCCGTTTGACGGCCCGGCATTCGAGACGGCGGACCAGATCCGGATCAGGCGCATTATCGGCCTGGCTGTCAGGTCCAGGGCCATGGTGTCGATTATCGGAGAGCGGGGCATCGGCAAGTCCGAAGCGGTCAAGGCGGCCCTCGACGCACTGAATGCCAGGCTTGTCATGGTACGCCCGGCCGACAAAGAAAGGCTGCTGATCAGCGACATCGAGCAGGAAATGATCTACGCCCTGGGCGACGATCCGCCCCGGCGCGGCAAGGTGGTCCGCACCGAGCAACTGCGCCGGACCGTGGGAGACGCATCCCGCAAGCAGGAGGTGGTTCTGGTGATCGAGGAGGCGCACCGCCTTCACGGCCAGACCCTGCGCTCGCTGAAGACCCTGCGGGAACTGGACTGGTTGGGGAAAAGCAAGCTGTTCAGCGTGATTTTGGTGGGGCAGTCAGACCCCACCAACAAACCGGGTGTTGCGGAGGTGAGGCTCAGGACGGACAGCGTTTCGATGCACGGTCTTTCGGAGAAGGAAGCCGGGCATTACCTGCAAATGACGGTCGGCGCTGTGTTCTCGGATGAAGCTGCGGCCGAGGTGGCCCGGCAGCCGGGGGCGTCAAACTTTCTCGACCTTCAGCAGCTTCTGATCAACTCCATGGGGCGGGCCTTGGCAGCTGGGCGGGAAAGAGTCGAGGCGGAAGATATCTGTGAAAACAAGACCCAGAAAAGAACCCTTCCCGCCCGAAAGGTGGGCCCACCCGCCAAAAAAGATATGAGCGAGGCGGTCCGTTCCGTCCTGAGCAAAAGGAACGGGGAAGCCCAACCGCCTGCCGCACAGGCAGCGGGTTAGAAGCTTTAAGGTTTTGATGCGTCGTGGTTGAAAAGGATCAGGAGGCCGATCATGAGAAACGGAGGAAAACAAGTACGCAAAGCGGTGACACCCCAGATGATCAAGCTGATTCACACCCTCAAAAGTTCAATGAACATGAGCGATGACCAGTACCGGGCGGCGCTCTATGAAAGCTTCAAGGTCGAATCGTCCAAGGATCTGACCCTGCCCCAGGCCGTTCTGTTTGCGGACCGGCTTAAGGCCAAAGCCATTGCCATGGACGTCTGGAAAAAAAAGCGGAAGGGACACAGGAGCCAGGGGCTCAAGGAACGGGCTGGATACGCCACACCGGCCCAGCTGGATTACATCGTGGGGCTCTGGCAAAAGGTTTCCAAAGCGCCGGAAGGGGATCAGACCAAGGCATTGCGCCATTTTGTTTCTCGCATGGCCGGTGTTTCCGACCTGCGGTTTCTTACCAGCGAGAAGGTTTCCGTGGTGATCACCGCATTGAAAAATATGCACTCCCGGTCGCAGGAAGGCCGTGGTTAAAGGTATGCGATGCAAACACTGCGGAGCGAAGCATCCGAATCTGGATTTTTTCACCGAAACCTACCGGGAGGATGGGCGGTTTGTCGTGGTTCGCTGCCTGCTGTGCGGATGGCGGGACATGCAGCCGGACCAGAGCGGTTACAGGCCCATGGGTTTGGTATCGGACTGGCCACGCCGGGAGGAAGACAAATATTGCTATGAATGGCCCCTGAGAAGCGATCTGTTTGAGACCTATATCATGAGGGGCAGGTTTTAGTTTAGGCCCACTGTGGGCGTTTATAAACAGTTTATAAACTTGGTTTGAAAGAGGAGAGAGGCGTGGGTAACGAAAAAAAAGCAAAAAAAGAGTCAAAGCGGGTGGAGTGGAGGAATTTCCTCGATGAGGAGCTTGGAAATGTCGGAATTGAGTTAGACAAATACGAAAACCTGCTGGTGGCTTTTGAGTGCGCTGCACATCATGAGAGTGACCACCAGAACTATGGCGATAAGCCGGATTGGGTGTTGACTTTCAGGCACCTGCGAAATGGGGTTG
The DNA here is from genome assembly GCA_016934985.1 of Deltaproteobacteria bacterium. GTDB lineage: Bacteria > Desulfobacterota > Desulfuromonadia > Desulfuromonadales > JAAYDE01 > JAFGRU01. The sequence goes on along the minus strand of JAFGRU010000019.1, from coordinate 47,436 downwards.
CCGAACTGCAAGAAAAAGTATCGGTGGCCTTCGACCGGATTCTGGACAAGGGGGCACCGGCATGAAAAAGACAGAGGAGAGCGCGAGGAACAAGACAGATGCCCTTATTTACAAGTTATTCGAATTGAACGCCCTTTTTTCACTTTACAACCTATCGACAGCGGCCGGGACCGACGATGAGAACGAGCACTTTCCCTACATCATATCCATGGCCCAAACGATTCAGGCCGAGATGATGACGCTTGCCGAGGACCTGCAAAGCGCCCTGTCCGACTTGAAAAGCCGTTCTTAAGGAGCATTTCAACAATGGAAAAAATTATGAGGAAGTACCCAGAATTTCTTGCCGACATCGCGGCTCAGAACACCCAGCTTTTGATCAAAAGAGGAATGGATGAAAAACAGGCCGTTGAAATCGGCTGCGAAGTGGCGGAGTTCTTTCGCAACCACTGGGGCGGCGTGTCCATCTATGTGCCCAAGGCATGTAAGTTCGAGCAGAGCGTCCGGGACCGGGAAATATTTGAGGAATTCAATGGGTACAACAAAGATAAAATCTGCCGGAAATACGATATTTCTTATCGGCATTTTTACACAATTATTAACAGCGCCCGTCTGGCTCTCAGGGCAAAACCGGCCAGGGTCAAGACGGGTGTGTTTCAGTCTTGACAGTTAAAGTGCGTAACCGGCGGCGGTCCGAGACAGGCGGACCATAGGGCCGCCGCCGGCGTCTCCCCCAATTTCCTCCTGGGGAAGGCGAAATCTGCCTCGATATGGTCTGCCAGGGGCACCGGCCAAGGGAGACCCCGGCTACGCGCCGCTAACCTTGGCCCTTTTATGATTTGATCGAAAACATTGCGATCGGAACACGCGAAGATTTTCACCCCAACCAAAGAAGGAGACCTGAACATGACTAAAAAAATGATCGATGAGAAGTATCTGAAGGGCCTTAAATTTCATTACGGAAAGCCGAAGGTTGTGCACGAACCTAAGGAAAGGGACCTGGAGCCCAGGGATGTGCTCGACTGGCAGGAAAAAGGGGATACTATCGTCCTGGTAACCGCCGACGGCCGCAAGTACACCGTCCCCAGGAAAGACTAATAAAGGGGGCTGGCTATGGCGTTAAGTTTCGAACAGATCCGGCAGCTGGTTCGCCAGGCCCTGGAGTCGGCCGTGAATCACGGGCCGGACAAACACGTTTACCTGGTCGAGCTGTATCCCGATTCGGTGATTTACGAAATGGAAGGTTCGGCCGGGAAAAAAGACGGCCTTTATCAGCGGTCCTATTCCCTAGGGGATGACGGCCAGGTGATTCTGGGTGTGGCCGCCCCCGTGCAGCGGCAGGTGGATTATATCCCCATGCAGGCGGCCATCCGCATCATGGCGGCCGCTGGGCAACCGGCGGATGACGAATTCGGTTATGTCTGGCGGGTGCAGGTCAATCAGTATGGCCTCGGGAAAGACGGCCGTATCAATTGGCCCCGCGAACCTCTGGTGGCAGCCTTGCCCATGATGGAGGGCGCAAGGGTTTTCGCCCTGAACGAATCCCAGCATCAGGCCGGGAACAAAACGTTTGGAAAATCGGTCCGGGAGATTGTCGGCTGGCTCAGGAACACCACGGATACCGGCAAGGCGATTGAGGCCGATCTGGTCATTCTCAAGTCGGCCAAGTGGTTGCGTGACGGGCTTGTGGACAGCCACAAGCAGGGGAAACCCGACCTCTTCGGGCTCTCTCTGGACGTTACGGGAACGGCCGCAACCAAAACCATCAACGGGAAAAAAGTAAGGGAGCCGGTCAAGATCACCCATGTCGAGGTCGATGTAGTCTACGAACCGACCAATAACGGTAAATTCATCAGAATGGCCGCCGCTGAAGCTGGCGCCAGAAAGGACCAGGTAATGGAACAGGAAACAGGAGCACAAGCCGGGACAGATATGCAGAAGATGCAGAAAATGATGTGTACTACCTTGCTTCAGACCGAGTTGGCCGGAAGCAAGCTGCCCGCCGCGATCCAGGACAAACTTAAAGTCCAGTTCGGCGGCAAGCTGTTCGAAGTCGATGACTTGCAGGCCGCCATCCGGCTGGAAAAGGAAACCCTGGACAAGATGACGGGGAGCGGTGGTGTGGTGGGCTCCGGGGACGTGCGGATAGTTCGCGAAAGCTCGGAAAAATTCCAGGCAGCGGTGGACATGCTTTTCGGGGTCCAGGTCCAGGACAAGTTCGCCGATATCACCCCTTTTAAGTCCTTGCGGGCGGCTTATGCCGAGATGACCGGAGACGCCGAGGTCCGGGGCTTCCTCGATCCCGATCAGACCCAACGGATGCAGGCGGCCTACGGATCGGCAACGTTTTCCTATATATTGGGAAACTCGCTTTACCGCAGGCTGGTCATGGACTACAAAGAAATTCCCGATTATGGTGTTTCGCGCCTTGTCGGCCCCAACATCCGCAATGCCAAGGATTTCAAAACCCTGGAATCGGTGCGGATCGGCTACTATGGTGATCTGCCGGACGTGGACCCGGAAACTGAAGATTACCCGGACCTGGCCGAGGTCGGCGATGAAAGGATCGATTACGCCCTTAACCAGAAAGGGGGCATCATCACCGTCACCCGCAAGATGATCCTTAATGACGACGTTCGCGCCCTCCAGAGAGTCATCAGCCGCCTTCCCCGCGCCGCCCGCCGGACCCTGGCCAAGCGCTGCTGGGGCAAGTTCATCAATAACGCAACCTACAAAGGCGACGACGTAGCGGTATTTCATGACGATCACGGCAACCTCGGCAGCACGGCCTACGGCATCACCTCGGCCCTGGCGGCAAAAACGGCGTTTGCCCAGCAGACCGAGCCCGAGAGCGGAGAACGCCTGATGCTGAGGCCTGTGACGATAGCCTTTCCTTCAGAACTTTATGGCATTGTCAAAAACGTCAACGATTTCAACCCGCAGGCCGTATCTATCTCTGAAGGGAACACCATGTTCAAGTATTTCGACCCTGAAGGGTTGATCGAATGCCCCTTCATGACCGACGCCGACGACTGGATGATGTTCGCCGACCCGGCCGAGGTAGAGATTCTGGAGCTGGCTTATCTCAACGGTCAGCAGGAACCGGAAATGTTCGTGGCTGACAACCCCGCCATCGGCCAGATGTTCGTGGCCGATAAGATGCAGTACAAAATTCGCCATGAATATGAGTGCGAAATTGCCGATTATCGGGGAGCCTACAAGGCTGTTGTAGCGTCGTAACGCTCATGTTCAAATGACCCGCTCAGGCCCCAGGCTCACAGGCTGCACCTGTGGGCACAGAAAAGGGCTGAGCGGGTTCTTTGATTTTACAGAGGGGAAAAAGATGAATTTGGAATTTTCAAAAAACGCCACCTCACACCTAAGGGAACTCGGCAGATCCGGAGCGGCGGTCACGGCCAGGGTGGAGGCCCTGGGAAACAAAGGGAGAAAAATCCGCAAGAGTTTTCAACTCCTGGCATCTATGGCGAGACCCTGCCGGGTTCCGGCAAGGTTGGATGAATCTTGCCGGATTCTGGACTGTTTGAAAGGAGTGTTGATATGAGCCTGTTGGAGCGACTGAAAGCCGGAATAAAAAACACCAAAAACATTCCCTTTCCGGGGACGGATCAGGAAGTGACTTTACGGGTATTATCCAACGCCGAACTCCAGGAGGCACATTTTGCCGCTGAGCGTCATTTTAAAAAGGCTGAAATTGAGCCCGGCATGACCACCATCGACGCTTACGAGGATGAAAAGACCACGCAGATTCTGTTTCGGGCTCTGCGCGATCCGGAAGAACCGGCCAATGGAATCGCCAGCTCGGCCAGTGAATTTCGGGGGCTCTTGAATCGCCAGGAAAAAGACGCCCTGGTGGATGAATATACAGCTTTTGAAATGGAGTGTTCCCCCAGGACCGAGGATATGACCGAGCAGGAAATTGGAAGCCTGATCGAAGATGTAAAAAAAAATCCTCAGACCCTTGGGAGCGTTTCAAATATCACCACAGCGAGAAAGCTAATAGCCTTTTTGGTCTCCCGGCTACCGCCCTCACAGAAGGACAGTGGCTCTTCATCTTAGCCATGGATATGCTCGACCGGGATGACCTGGAACAATTTTCGGGGGAAAAGAAGGGCAAAAAACAAAAAGTCAGACGAAGAAAAAAAGAGGCATAAGTTATGTCAAAAATTGAAGTCGGCATCATCCTGTCCGGTGATTCAAGAGGCCTTGAAAGGACTTTGAACCGATCGAGCAGATCTATTCAGACTTACGGCCGCAGAGCCATCGGCACCTTTACGAAAATCGGGAAAACAATCGAGACAGTCAGTAACAGATATATGACGGGAATAAACACCTTGGTCAGTGGGGCTGCCCTGATGATGGCCGGGCGCTCGGTTATCGATATTGACTCCCGCCTGGCACGCCTGGCGATCCAGGCCGGTCTGAGCAGAAAAGAGATGTTTTCTCTCAAGAAAGAGCTTTTCGATATCGCCTCAACGCCCGGCATGCCCGCCCCCACCGAACTACTTGCCGGAATTGACGCCATTGTCGAACGCACGGGCAATTTTAAGTTTGCCATCCGTTCGGTAAAGCAGATGGGAATGATCTCCTCGGCCACAGGTGCGTCCATGGCGGATGTCGGGGCCACGGTTTCAAACCTCCAGGAAAAAATGGGCGTTACCGAGGATCAGGTACTCAAAGTTTTTGATATTCTGGCCGCCCAGGGGAAAAAAGGTTCATTTACCCTGCAAAACATGTCGAGACACTTTGAGCGGCTGCTTTCCTCTGCCGCCAGTTTTGGCGTTCAGGGTGAGGCTGGCATAAGGGAATTCGGGGCGTTTTTACAGATAGCCCGGCGCGGTGCAGGCAATGCCGAGCAGGCTACAACCGCCGTTGAACGTACCATTGCCGACCTGCTGAGCAATTGGAAAAAGGTTAGAACCGAGACCGGTGGCTTTATCATTTTTGATGTCGAAAAAAGCAACAAGGAAGGCCGGGCCGTTTTGAAAAATTTCGACGTTGTTCTTCAGGAGGTGATTCGTAGAACCAACGGCGACACCACCAAGCTGAGAAAGATTTTTGGTGAAGAGTCAATCAAGGCTATCGAGCCCCTTGCCAATTCATTCAGAAAATTTGGTGATTTTCGCGAATGGAAGGAGTTGGCCGGGGTTGGCGGCAGCGGTGCCATGATCATGAAAGATTTTGCATTCTGGTCGGAACAGACGGCGTCGAGGATTCAGGACATGCGGAATCAGCTTTCCGACTTTGCCAATGAGAATCTGGCCGGTCCTATCGATCTGTTCACCAAGGCATTGACAACCCTGAACAACCATCCGGTAATTACCAAGGGTGGGCTCTGGGCACTTCTCGGTCTTGGGGGTGTCATGGCGGGGTCTAAATTTGTGGGTGGGATCAAAGACCTTATCGGGATTTTCCGTGGTAAAGGCGGCAAAGGTGGGGGCCTTGGCGGCCCACTTGGTGCCGGTGGCGGCCCTGTTCCTGTCTATGTTGTCAACAGCCGCATGAGCTTGCTGGATATGGGAATGGGCAAACCTGGAACTTATAGTACGCCAGGAACGGTCAGAGGCGGAGCCGGTACAGCCGGATCTCTGTCCGGTATCAGCCGAATAGGCTCCCTTCTGTTGAGCCTGGCTGGACCTCTTGGGGTTTTAGCAGCTGCTCTTGGGGCGGCAAGTCTTGCCCACAAAGCGCTGGGGAATGAATCGGATGAGCATCTTATGGATAGGCTCTTTCCGGACGAAACAGGCCCTGCCGTCACCGATAGAGCCCCGATTGAAATCAACATGCGAATTGACAAGGAAAATAAAGTCGTGGTCGAAACCAACGATATGAACACCAGGGTGAACGGCGGACAGAGGGGGGAATTTTGATGAATGCTGACGCGAGGTTAAAAAACCTGAAAGGAAAGCTTCGGCAGGTGAGGTTAAAAGCCCAGCAGGATCGGCAAGCTGATATTGACTTGGTGTTGCAAAACATGGAAATGCTGGATAGCCCAGTCACTTCAAAAACCTTGACGCAAAGGCAAAAATCCGTTGCCGAAGCTAGGCTTTTGCTGTTAAAAGAGGTCGAATCCCTTCAGGACGGCACCATGGGATTTTTTTCAGCCGCGATTCTTTTTGAAAGGCTTGTTAAGAAAGGCGAAATTTCTAAGGATGTCGCTGAAAATATCAGGATCGCAAACATCAGATCTAAACCTGAAAAACCTGCTATTGTTGCGGCTTCGACGCTTTACAGGTGGCATTCCGAATACAACGGGGAATTGGCGTCTTTGACTCCGGCAGAGTCGTGGAATAATGCTCTTCCCGAATGGGTCAAGCCGATGTTTGAGCTTTTTCAGACCATGGAAAAACCCAACCTTAAGCGGACGGTGGCAGAGTTGAAAAAAATGGGGTTTAGCGCTGACCTTAATAGGGCAAAACAGTATATTAAACAAGTGGCCGATAGGGTCAGGGAAGAGAAAAAAGCCTGTTAAGCCTAAAAGGTGGCAGAAAATACCTTATTGTTGAATTCGGTGGATTTGCTGTAAACTGAAAATTATGGATGCAACGACCTTAATCTTTTCGATTCTTACGCTCCTTTTTGTGGTGGCATGGTTCGGTAGTTTCTTTTTGTTTTACCAATTGATCAGCAAGACCCTTACATTCATTCTCTATGGTGATTCCAGAAGATCACCTTCAGGCACTTCATATAGGAAGAATTCTGCCAACTAAAACCGTTTTTTCTGGCCCACAAACTTACCAAAAACCATCAACAAAAAAAGGGGCAAAAGCCCCCTTTTTTCCTTCCAATTAAGCTTATTTCAAAATATCTTTGACATTATCAAGACGAAAAATAGCCTAACTTATCGCGATTTTGGTCCAAAACTTATCGCGCGCCGCTAGTGATACCCACCATGACAATTACAGAATGCGAAAAAGATGCAACAACAAATAATGAGAAAACAAATTTTTACGGTTTCCGGTCACTCGTAGCCATCCTGTTTGAAAACGGAATGCTTTTAAACATTGGTACTGTGTTTTGATTGAGAATAAGCCTAGAAAATGGTGGCTGGCCGGGTTGTTCAGTATTTTTGAACCCGGTATGGGTCAGATATACAATGGCCAGGGGCGGAAAGGTTTGGCCCTTTTGGTTTTTCCGCTCATTTACTGGCCAGTTGTTTACTATTTCTGTGGCCAAGGCGAAGATTTGCCCTGGATTCTCGGTTTTGCGGCCATGGTGGCCTTTTTCTATTACGTTGGCTCTTTTCTGGATGCAGTATTGAACGCCAGAAAACATGAAAGCCATTTCCAACCCAAAAAATATAATAAAATCTTTTATTATCTCGGTATTATTGTCTTCATTGGTATTATTAATATCCAGATATCCGGTTTTATTAAAAAAAATTATATTCAGGCTTATAGTATTCCGACCGGCAGTAACGAGCCGACCTTGTTGGTCGGGGATCGTATTCTGGTTGATCGCCGTCCCTCCTCAAGAGCGCCCCGGCGAGGCAATTTTATCGTTTTTAAATTTTCAAAAAAGCCGCACCAGGATTTTGTTAAAAGGGTTATAGGGGTTGGCGGAGACCGGGTGGCGTTGCGAGAAAAGGTTCTGTTAATCAATGGCCAAGAAATCAAAGAACCTTTTGCTATTTACAAAGATTCTAAAATTTTGCCGGCAAATCTAAGCCCAAGAGATAATTTCGGGCCTGTAACCGTTCCTGATTCTGCCTATTTTGTAATGGGTGATAACCGTGACAAGAGTTTTGACAGCCGTTTTTGGGGATTCGTTGAAAGTAGCCGGATAAAAGGAATTGTCAAAAACCTTTATTGGTCCTGGGATGCGGAAGAGGGCACCGTTCGTTGGGAGCGTATAGGGCTGAACGTGCGTTGAATAATAAGGAGTTCAAGTGCTTCAGCTATAAGGCGGTTGCTATAACCCTTGCCATCGTCTGGCCCGTGAGTGAGCGAAAGAAAAATCATGAAATACTATAGAGTTGTAATTAAGGGAGAGAATTACCTTCTTAATATTAGCGGGGATGTTGGGAAGTTTGGTTTTTTAGCCACCCGGTTCGTGAAAGCTGGCACCCCTGTGGAAGCAGAAAAAATAGCTAAAATCTTAGTGTGCCAGGATTCCGATTTGCGAGAAAGCATTGTTAACGAGGGCAACGGACCGCCGCTGTTGACATTAGACCAGTTGAAAGAAATAAATCCCGTAACCTTTTATTTCAAAAAAAAGAAAAAAGACTGGATGTTCCACTCAGAGGATGAAATTGAGAAGGCACCGATGGTACAAGTTTGACTTGGGACTGACGGGATTTCCGGTTCTGATTTGGGTAGCTGAGGCAGGTATAAGAGCATCAATGGCGGAAGGTATTCACCACCGCCTTTGATGTTTGGTTGGAAATAAGGGGTATTTTCTCAATCCAAATAATTTTTTAAGAATTTAATAACACGACTACCTGCAATTAGTTGCGTTACAGGTTCTGGTTGCTATCACTTTCCGGAAAATTGGACAAGTGTTTCCCTTAGGTCGGCACGGCTAAAGGGCTTGCTGAGAAAACCATCCATGTTGGCCTGGCGTGCTTTTTCCAAACCATCTGTCAGGGTATCGGCAGTCAGGGCAATCACCGGTGTCATTTTGCCGCTAGCCCGAGTTTCAAAACGACGAATTTCCGCTGTTGCATTATAGCCATCCATCACAGGCATGTGGCAATCCATGAGTACCAGGTCAAAATCGTCGAGTTTGAATATTTCCACTGCTTCCTGGCCATTTTCAGCCAATTTGGTCTGGCAGCCTAGAGAATTCAACATCCCTATGGTTACCTTTTGGTTGACCGGATTGTCTTCAACCACCAAAATCCGCAGGTTGAGGGGTTGCTTGAAACCCTCTTGAGTTACAGGAGCAATTATGTCTTTTCGATTATCAGGACGTGGGGCAAGAAGGGTAGTCAGACAATCGATCAGTTCCTGGCATCTAATGGGTTTGGATAAAACGGCATCAATATGTTTTCCCTGCGAATGAAGGTTTTTGTTAAAGCTGCCCAGAGGTGCCAATGCAACGATTCGGGCCGGGTCCGATGGCCAGTTTTTGGCCATGGCACTGATAACATCAAGCTCTTTCAGGTCCGGAAAGTTCAGATCGATAAGGACCATGTCAAACAAGTCGCCCGGTGCCGTTCCATTCAGAATGTCTTGAATTCCGTCCAGAAACGGGATTGATTGAACGTCAATTCCAAACGTCGCCAACTGTTTTTCAATGATTAAACGGCTCGGCTTATGGTTTTCCACCAGAAGGGCCTTAATATGTGGAAAATTGGGAATGGACAGTTCCAGAGGTGAAGCATTGGGCTCTTCCGACAAGGGGAGCTCGAACCAAAAGGTGGACCCTTCATCAAGGTTGCTTTCGAAGTGCAAGCTACCGCCCATCAGTTCAACAAGTTGCCTGGAAATGCTCAGGCCCAGTCCTGTACCCCCAAAACGGCGAGTGGTCGAATTATCTGCCTGAGTAAAATGTTTAAAAAGATAATTTTTTTGCTCCGGATCTATGCCAATACCGGTATCGGCGACCGAAAACCGGAAAAGACGCTTACGGTTTTCGAGAGATCGGCCGGTTACTCGGACAATAATTTCCCCTTCGTTGGTAAACTTGATGGCATTACTGATCAGGTTGGTTAATATCTGACGAAAGCGATGAGGGTCCCCTTTGACCTGGATATAGGTATCAGCGGGAATTTGCAGGGCCAGTTCCAGGTTTTTTTCGTGGGCTTGTTTAGCAAGCAACTCCACGCCTTCTTCAACCGCCTTCCCAAGATTAAAACTTATCTCTTCAAGCGTTATTTTCCCAGCCTCAATTTTTGAAAAGTCCAGGATGTCGTTAAGTATGGTAAGCAGGGCTTCCCCCGAATTCTGGATGGTGGTGGCAAAATGTTTTTGCTCCGGTGACAGGCAGGTGCCTGTCAGAAGCTCTGCCATGCCGAGAATGCCGTTGAGAGGGGTCCTGATTTCGTGACTCATGTTGGCCAGGAAATGGGCTTTCGAACGAAGGGACCTTTCGGCTACCCGGCGGGCCTCTGTCAGTTCGGATACATCTACAACGTTAATTACAAGACCGTCATATTCCTGGTATTTTTCAGTGAGATAAATCGGTTGCAGACGAATGATGCTGTCCATGCCGTAATAATTGTCGAGCTGAAAGACAAATGGCTGTGTATGGACCGATGTTTTGAAATCTTTCAAAACTTGTTTCAGGGTAAGATGTTGGTTTACAGGAAACAGCTTGAAAATATCGAGATCGACAATAGCATCCGCTTGCGGCGAGACCAGTTCACGGTAATAACGATTGACTTTCACCACTTGTTCGAAGCGATCCACAAAGACGATGCCTTCTTCCATGCCGGATATCATGGCTCCAAGTTTGGAGCTTTCCCGGTGCAGGGCCAGTTCGGCTTTTTGTCGCTCCGAAATATCAATGAAGGCTTCAAGAATGACTTCCTCGCCTGCCAGTTCGATAGGTATTGCGCTTTTAATGGTGGGAACCGGGTGACCTGTTTGGTTTTTCAGGGTGACTTCGCGGTTAAAGACCCCGTTATGAAATTCCTCCAAAGGGCAGCCGGTTGCGTGTTGGGCACAAAGAAAGCCAAAACAATGTTGTCCCAATATGTCTTTTTGGTCATCGATGCCGAGTAGGCGGAGAATTGACTGATTTACCATGCGGATTTCGCGATTTTTACCTAGGATAGCTATGCCCACAGGAGTGGTTTCCAGAATGGTCTCAAGGGTTTGACGGCTTTTTTCCAGTTTTTTTGCAAAAGCGGTTCGCTGTTGGAGGATGGCTCCGATCTGGCGGCCGGTGTGTAGAAACAAACCCAGGCCTACGATAACGATGAAAAAAATTCCAAAGTTTCTGATTAACAACAAATCCCCGGTTTCCGTTTCCCAGTTTTTTTTAAGATTTTGAAGTTCCAGGTTGGAATCATAAAATATTTTATTAACGTTTTCAAAAGATCGCTGAAAAACCGTTTCAAGCTGCTTTGTCAATATTCTGATATTTCTATCCTGGAGTTTCCAGATTTCACTCTTTTTTTCGGCTAGTTTATGGCTGACCTTTTTATAGAGGCTGTCTGCAAGTTCCTCTATATCCATGACTTTTGGAGTGAGGTTGATAACTTCAATGTTATAACCTGAGTTGGCGGGACGGGAATATTTTAAGGCCTCGGTGATTTCGTCGATTTCGTTCATATTTACCGGAACATCGTCGGCAAAACTGCCGCCGTCTTGAAGGACCTTGAGAGCCTTTTGGATGTCTGTCAGATTCTCAGTAATATCATTTTTCAGAACAACCAGGTCCCGGCTGTCCTCCGCCAGGGAAAGTCGGAAGATTTTATTTTCAATGACCAGAAGTTTTTTGTTGAGAATTTTACCAATACTATTTCGGGCAACCTCGTTATCCAGGGCCTTATGAAAACTGTTATCCTGCAGGCGGAGATATTCCCCGGTGCTCAAGAGTATGCCGCAAACCAACAGGAATATCAGGGTAAGAAAAATAAGCTTCCTGCGGACCGGTTCGCGGAAAATATTAAAAAAAGCTGAATTGCCCTTAGGGGACATTGTAGAGACCGTATTTTTGAAAAATGTCCTGGCCCTTTTTGCTGGCGGCAAGGGCCATAAATTTGCGGGCGATTTCAGGGTAACGGGAGGTTTTTAGAAGGCCAATGACCAGTTTTTTTGGCGTAGCGTATTTATCCGCGATGGGAAGGACATCCACATACGGCTGGTTTTCCGGCCAAGTGGCGGTGGCGTACCAATTGATGACCAGATCGGCTTTTTCATCCTTTAAAACATTAATTAGATTTTTTGAGTCAGTTGTCAAAATCCTGGCGTTGTCAATAACCCCGTCAAAAATGTTTTTCCGTTCGAGCACCTTTTTTGTTTCTCGGCCGATGCTGCCGCTATTGGGGTTCCCGACAGCGACATAGAGGTCCTTGCGCAGCAGGTTGGTAAGATCGGGAGAGATTCCTTTTGGATTATTCTTGCGCACCATCATGACCGCTTTGTTCTGTCCGACATATACCGTTTCCGTGACCAGACCCTCTTTTTTGCTGGTTTCGATATAGGAGTCAGAGCCGGGAAGGTAGAGATCGCCAACCATATTGGCCCGTATGGCCTTAAGGAGGTTGCCCGAACCTCCTTTGGTGATGGTGATTTTGCACCCTTCCTGCTTCTCGATCATAGTGCCTATTTCGGCCATGGGTTTGATCATGGTGATGCCGCAATAGACGAGGAGTTCTTTGCCCGGTTTATCCGTTGCTTGTTCCTGGCGGTTGCAACCAGTTGTTAGAAGGAAGAATACCAGAAGAAAAAACGCTATTTTTTTCAAATTGATTCTCCGAAAAGAAGGGGTGTCTTAAAAGAATTTGCAATATACAAACCAAGGAAAGGTGTCAAAGGTCAAGGTTTGGTGACAGGATTACTAGCCGGGTTAATGAGCAGAGGGGACACTGTTTTTATACTGAAAATATCTTGGCAAAAGAGGTAGGCGGTTGGACTACTTTCAGAATTATTTCATTATGGGCACTGAAGGTTCGGGCTAAATTTCTCAGGGTTATTTCCCGGCCAGGCATTATGTGGTATAAGTAACCATCCATAACATTGAATAAAGGGAATTTTGTAAAACTACTCTATTAGTTTCTGGTCGATTATCCGACATTTTCATTAGGGGGATTTCCTATGCTTCAGAAAATCTTCAGCACCAAACATCGTATCATTGTTCTTATGATCCTGCTTTTTTCTCTTTCCGGATGCGGTTACAATGAGATCCAGCGCAACGAAGAGGCGGTCATAGCCGCCTGGGGTGATGTTGAAGCGACCTATCAGCGTCGTGCCGATCTGATCCCCAACCTGGTTGAGACGGTCAAGGCTTATGCATCCCATGAAAAAGAAACCCTGCAGGCAGTTACCGATGCCCGGGCCCGGGTGGGACAGATAAAAATTTCACCCGAAAATCTTGGAGATGCCGCTGCCGTGGAGAAATATGTGGCCGCGCAAGGACAGATGTCGTCCGCTTTGTCCCGGCTTCTGGTCGTGGCGGAAAACTATCCCGACCTGAAAGCCAGCCAGAATTTTCGTGATCTTCAGCATCAGCTTGAAGGCACGGAAAACCGTATCAATGTGGCCAGGCAGCGTTATAACGATTCCGTACGGATTTTCAACAGCTCGATCAGGACTTTCCCCAATAATCTGACCAACAAGTTACTTCTCCATCTCGAACGCAAGGAACCTTTCAAAGCCGAAACCGGAGCGGCCCAGGCGCCCAAAGTTCAGTTTTGACAATGAAAAAAACATTACTCATATTTTTGTCCTTACTGGTTTGTCTATCCGCCGGGATTAGTTTGGCCCTGGACGTCCCGCAGTTGACCGGGTACGTTAACGACCGGGCAGATATGATATCCCCCGATGTGGAGCTCAAGCTGGAAAATTTTTTGCGGGAGTTTGAACGTACCGATTCCACCCAGATTTCCGTTTTGACTATTCCTTCACTTGATGGAGAGGCATTGGAGGAGTATTCCATTCGTGTTGCTGAGGCCTGGGGGCTTGGGCAAAAGGAAAAGGATAACGGTGTTCTCCTGCTAGTGGCCAGGGATGACCGCAAAATCCGCATTGAGGCAGGCTACGGCCTGGAAGGAAAACTGACCGACCTTTTGGCGGGACGCATCGTCGATAATGAGATTTCCCCCTATTTTCGTCAAGGCAACTTTGATGGCGGTATTATTGCCGGGGTCAGTGCCATAGGCAGTGCCGTGCGTGGCGAGTACAAGGGGGACGGTCGCACCACAACCGGGAAAAAACGGCGTAGCCCCTGGGGAGCACTGGCCCTTCTCCTCTTTTTGGGGCCGTCTCTTCTCAGGTTCACCGCCATGGGGCATCGCGGCCGGGGATACCGGCGCAGCGGCATGTTCTGGATCGGCGGACCTTTCGGAGGGAGTGGTGGTGGAGGAGGCTTCGGCGGCGGGTTTTCCGGTGGCGGTGGCGGTTTCGGCGGTGGCGGTGCCTCGGGTGGCTGGTGATTCGTTGGCCGGGAATCGGCACGACATACAGGTTTTGTAATTATTCAGCTCGTTGGCACGAGGCCACGCATCACCCATTAAAGGATGCATGAGCCCATCCGGGCTGCAGATGCCCTTTCCAGGGGTGACACGAGTCCAAGTGCTGAACAGTTACCAGGTTTTCAGGAAATGGGGACGGTGGTTATGGCCCGATTGAAAGCAGCAAGTTTTTTTTCGACAGAAGAGAAAGAGCGGATCGAAGCCGCCGTCAGGGAAGCGGAAAGCCGAACCAGCGGCGAAATCGTTCCCATGGTGGTGGATCAGTCTTACGGTTATCCCCGGGCCGAAATCATTGGTTCCGGGTTATTCTCCCTGGCAACGGGGATTTTCCTGAGTTGGGCTTTTGGCGGTGAATCCATCTGGGTATTTCTGCCCACATTCCTGTTGGCTTATTTCCCCTTTAAATTTCTCATTCGTGGCTGGCCGGCGTTAAAAAGAGGTCTTATCTCTTCCACGGAAATTGGCGAGGAGGTCGAGGAAAAGGCCCTGGTTTCTTTTATCGAGCGAGGTCTTCACCACACGCGCGACGAAACCGGCATTCTTATCCTTATATCCCTTTTTGAAAAACGCGTTCATGTTCTCGCCGACCGGGGCATCAACGAAGTGGTCCCGCCGCATACCTGGGAGGAAATCGTCAGGACGGTTACCGGAGGCATTCATGAAGGTCGAACTTGGGAAGCCCTTGTGGCGGCCGTTCGCCGTTGCGGTGATCTGCTGGAAGAGAATTTTCCGGTTAAAAGTGATGATACCGACGAACTTCCCAACCTGATTTTGGAGTGATTGCTCATCATGCGAGGGCATGGCCCTGCGCAAAAAAATCATTTGTGAGAGTTGAAAGCCCGGGTCGCACCTGCCATTTTCCCAAAGGTTTTTTAAAATTGTATTTTGTCAGGCTCTGGCCTCACCCAAAATGACGGGAATCCGTTCATCCAGGACGGTTTCCGTTGGTGTCACCCTTGTTTTGTAAGCCAGGGCCTCAACCCCTCCCTGAACAGCCTGACGTAGAAGTTCTCCATAAACGGGATCAATATTATCGGCCGGTTGAAATGAGCGTGCTTCCCTTCTCTGAACCAGGAAAAATATCACCCCGCGATAACCGTCTGACCGGGCCGCGAGCAATTCTTTCAAATGTTTTTGGCCGCGGGTTGTTACCGCGTCGGGGAAGCGGGCTACATCGGAATTCAAGGTGAGAGTGACGTTTTTTACTTCCAGAAGGATTTTTTCCTCACCTTTGGTCAGGAGGAAATCAAATCGGCTTTGACCGTAAGAAAATTCCGGTGAAAGGGTGTAGTTTCTGAATTCCGCAATCAGTCCCTTGCGTAATCCCTCTTCGACGACCCGATTGGCGCGGTGGGTATGGGTATCTACCCAGTGGCCGTTGACTTCAATCCTTTCCAGGGTATAGGGGAGTTTGCGCTTTGGGTTATCACTGCGCGAAAGGATCACACGATAACCGGGAATGGCACATTCCATCATGCTGCCCGTGTTAGGGGTGTGGGCCGTTACAAGGGTGCCATCCGCAAGTATCACATCGGTGAGAAAGCGCTTATAACGCCTGATCAATTTGCCTTCAAGCAAAGGCGGA
This sequence comes from Deltaproteobacteria bacterium, assembly GCA_016934985.1. Classification (GTDB taxonomy): domain Bacteria; phylum Desulfobacterota; class Desulfuromonadia; order Desulfuromonadales; family JAAYDE01; genus JAFGRU01. Next base: position 31,753 of record JAFGRU010000019.1, on the reverse strand, counting down.
AGAATTTTCAAAAATGCTTTCCTTTGAGTGGATTTTTTGAGTTGGGCTAGAAAACAGGTTATCCTTTTCCCGGTTGGAAAATCAATAACGGGCAATTTCCAACAGCGAAAAAAACCTATGCGCGGGAGTCAATACGGGGAGTTTTGCGAAATATCCTGAGTCTTTGGTCTATCTGGCAAAATGTGATATGCCAAATATAAAATCGGCAAGAAGGGGGTTGCAACTGTGTTTCTGGTGCTGACTTTGATTCGGCAAACTTTGGCAATGCTTGACAAATTTTTAAGAATAAAGGAATTTAATGAAACATGGTCCATCCTTTTTAGCGGCCGGCTTTAGATGCTTGAACAAAATTATTATTTTGGCATCGGCAACAATTTGCTTCTAAGCGTGTCCTTCTGGGTAATATCTTTATCAGAGGGCAGGTTGAAAAACATTTCAGAATTTTTTTCAGGGAATTCATCCCCTGAAATTCCAGGAGAACTGGACCATGGCGGTGGAAATAGAACGAAAGTTTCTGGTCATTGGTGAGCAATGGCGTTCTTCTGAGCCAGGAAACTCACTGTTTCAGGGGTATTTATGCATCGATCCTGGTTGCAGTGTGAGAATACGTTTAAGTGGAGACCGAGCTTTTCTGACTGTCAAGGGCAACACCCGGGGAATCAGCCGCCTTGAATTTGAATATCCTGTTCCCCCTGATGATGCCCGACAATTGCTGAAATTGTGTAAAGCCGCCGTCATTGAAAAGACCCGCTATAAAATTGAATTCAGGGGGCATACCTGGGATATTGACGAGTTTCATGGACTTAACAAGGGACTGATTCTTGCCGAAGTCGAACTTGAGTCCGAGGACGCGGTTGTCGACCTTCCACCCTGGGTTGGAAAAGAGGTGACGGGAGACAAGCGCTATTTTAATCTTTATTTAGCGCAACATCCATATAATTGCTGGTAGGGTCTTCCTTCAGTTTTCTCCGGCCCTATGATTTTTTCTTTGCTGTTATAATTCAAAATACCTGGAAAAATTAGATGGGAAATTAATTGAAAAGCACGGGACTTTGTGCTAATTATCCGAAATTAAAAAATTAATTTTTATTGCCACCCTAGCTCAGTTGGTAGAGCAACTGATTCGTAATCAGTAGGTCGTCGGTTCAAATCCGATGGGTGGCTCCATTAAAAAGGGGAGCAGTAAAAGACGGCTCCCTTTTTCCATTTGCAGGGATTGCCGGCCGCTACAATGAACGGAAATTTTTATCAAATTACATTTAATGTGCTTGCGCCGATTTAAAAGGGCTGGAAAATGGCTAGAGAATATAGGATTCGCCCCAAGGCAGATGTTTATGGTTTTGCCGTCGGTATTTTAATGATCGACACCAAAGCACCATTTATTCCTGGAGATGTTGGCAATGCTTCGACTTATCCTTTTCCGGTGCTTTTCCGTACCGTACCTGGCGCCACGGTTAAAAAAGTGTTGAATGAGGGAGATGAGAGCCTTGCTGAAAAGGTGGTTTATGAGGCCCGGCAGCTTGCGCATGCTGGGGTACGCGCCATTGCAAGCGACTGCGGTTTTATGCTTCGCTTTCAAAAGGCGGTCGCTGAAGCTGTTGATGTGCCGGTCCTCCTTTCCAGTCTTCTGCAAATTCCAATGTTGGAACAGATCTTCCCCCGGGAGCGCAAAATAGGTATCATCACGGCTAATAAAAAGTGCTTGACGGATGATCTGCTCAACCTTTCCGGTCTGAAAGAACGCAGCCGGGTGGTCGTATGCGGCATGGAGTCCCAGCCGTATTTTCGGGCACCTATTCTGGATGAAACCGGGGTGTTGGTGCCAGACGAAATTGAGCGTGAAGTGGTTACTGCAGCAACAATGATGTTAAAAGAAGACCCGGCGATCGGTCCTATTCTGCTTGAATGTTCAAGCCTGCCACCCTACGCCCATGCCGTTCAAAAAGCGACCGATCGGCCGGTTTTTGATTTTATCACCATGATCAACCTTTTTTCGGCTGCTGGTTTTCGGTTGCCTTACCAAGGCATTTATTGACCCGGAAGCCAAAAGGTCACCTGCTATTCAGATATTTCTTTTAAAAGAGCCTTGTCAATGTGTGAGGGGGAGGCGTGAAGAAGTCTACATTGAGACTCTTTGCCAGGATCTGGACCTCCCGGGTTTTATTAATTTGACAAATATTTAGCTGTTAAGTGAACTAGTCCAAGTAGGGATTGAAAATATTCAGGGACCTTTTCGGCTAAAAAATACTACCCTTTTGGAAAAAGGAAAGAGCATGGCAGACCCTTTCTTAAAGCTAATTGAAGAGGCTATCTATCTTGAATGGAATATTGGCAAATTATATACATTGTTTCATTCCATGTTTCCGGAAGACGCGGAATTCTGGTGGTTATTGGCTTTGGAAGAAAAAAACCATGCGGCTCTAATTCGAAGTGGTTTGGAATATTTTACAACCGGGAATTATTTTCCCGCCTCGTTGGTGGATATGAATATGGAAGGCTTAAAGGTGGCCAATCAAAAAGTGCTGTCCTGGCTTCGGGAATTTGAAGAAAATCCGCCAACCCGAAAAGCTGCCTTTGAAATTGGTTTGGAAATCGAAAATTTTGCCGGAGAGCTTCATTTCCAAAATTATGTTGAAAGCCAGGGTTCTTCTAGAATTGACCTGATTTTTAAGGAACTGAATCGTCACGATAAGGATCATGCCAAGCGCATACGTTTGTATATGGATAAAGTTGGCTATGATTGCATTTAGACGCGAATGCCGGCAAAAATAAAGCTTTGAAAAAGGGAAAAAAAGGCATTTCTACAGTAGCTCAGGGATTGTGTGAACTCAGAGGTGTTTTTAATTAATCGCCTGTGGAGCGCCCTGGGATGAGCGGGATGGAAAGTTTTCCAACAGCCCTTTGACCAGGCTATTGACAGCGTATCTCAGGCGTTGGTAAAAATCCGGGCTTTGGTATGGTCGTGCTCTCCCTTGTCCTCGCCAGAGTTCGATAGAATTGGCTTTATCAATCAGACGGGCTGTGGCATTCAGGTATATCTGGCTTGAAAAATTTTCATCATGGGACCGTTCAATTGGGTTGATTCCGAAATGAAATGTGACGTGGATTTGCATCAGGCCGTCGGTTTTACAGCTACAATTTTCTGCCAGTGTTAAAGGGGAAATTTTTAAAGGTCCTGATAAAGGGTCTGCTTCGACTTCGGCCGGAAAGGCAATCGGTTGAACTGTATATCCTTTTTCTGCCAGATTATTTTGAATTTTTCGACTGATAATTTCACTTAGATCCATGCCATTCAGGTCTTGTGGCAGGGGTGGGGTGTAGGCTTGGTCGTAGGTAACAGGGAAAAGGGCGATAGTTTGGATTTTAGCAGCGTCGAATCCTTGGAGAAGCGGCTTGCTTCCATTTGGGTAGGAACAGGCGCTCAGGGCAAATATTGTAAAACTTACAAACAAAAAGCCGCTGGTTTTTGAAAGGTATTTCATGGCACTCTCCCGGCCATCCATGGCGTTGATCGGCTTCTTTCTAAAATTATACCTCAATTAACTTTTTTTGCGGGTCGGGTGCTGGCATTGACAGCTTTTGAAATGCGGAAATACCCAACGCCATGTCTTGATTTGGCGGTTTAATTTGCTGTTTTCCGCGTTTTTGTTATCTTATTGTAGTAAAGATAAAGCTTGCATCAAACGAAGCATCCTATCATAAACATTGCCAAGATCAATGGCATTTTTCTTGCTCGAAGATCAACTTTGAAACGGACCTATCAGAGTTATTTTGTTCCGGACACTCCCTTTTATTGACCTTGTTGGAAAGTCATGGAAATAATCGAGCAGAAAATCGTCCTCAGTGACGACCCTGAACTGGTTAAAACGTTTGAAGATTCTTTTTTTAAACGTGAAGACTATATTTTGAAAAAGGTCCTGCACGGTTCGGAGGCGTTTCAGGTCATTGAGGAAGAGGCCCCGGTTCTTGCCGTTTTATCCCTTGATATGAATGAACTTGGTGGAGATGAGTGCTTTCGGAGAATCAAAAGAGATCCCTTTCTCTGTCTTCTCCCGGTTATTCTGGTGTGTGACAATTCGCCAACAGATCGGGCAAAATGTCAGGAGGTTGGTTGCGAAAATGTCATAACCCGCCCAATCGACAACTGGGCCTTTATTTCTATGGCCTGCCGTCTTCTTCATATTGTTGGCAGGGCCTCTCCAAGATGCCGGGTTTCCATTCCGGTTCACTGGGGACCGGAAGGGGATGACATTCAGTCCGGGACCATTGTTGATTTGAATACAGGGGGGATGTTTATCCGGACCGAAGTATTCCTCCCGGCGGAAAAAGATATAAGCCTGAGATTTTTGCTTCCTGAAAGTGAAACGGTTGTTCGTTGCCAGGGAAAGGTTGCCTGGACCAATCATCCGGAATGGATGAAATCGACACATTTGCCGGCGGGAATGGGGATATGTTTCACCGCTATTCCCGAGGCGGATATAGCAGCTATTCAGCTGTTTCTTCAAAAGAATAAGTGTTGAAAAGCTTTCCGACCTTTCACCGTTGGCTTAGCTTTTTTCTTTTTTGAAAACTTCCAAAATTTAAAAATTTAAGCGACAAACAAGCCTTTCCGTGACATTTTTAGTTTGATTGCCATCCCTAAACCTTAAGGCGGAGGTTGTATTTCAATATGGATTACGAGAAAAAGCGGATTTTTGTCACAGGTGGTGCAGGATATATTGGCAGCCATGTTGTTAAAATGCTCGGCGATCAGGGGTACGAGCTTTTGATTTATGACAACCTTTCAACCGGCAACCCCTGGGCGGTTCTTTATGGCGATCTGGTGGTCAATGATTTAAATGACAAAGAAAAAATCATCCAGACCCTGCAAAATTTCAAACCTCATGCCATCATACATTTTGCGGCATTTATTGAAGTAGCCGAGAGTGTTGGCAACCCTTTAAAGTATTTCCGCAATAATACAGCCAACGCCCTTAACCTGCTGGAAGCGGCCCGCTTATGCGGGGTGGATAAATTCATTTTTTCTTCGACAGCGGCTGTGTATGGCATTCCCGCAGAAAACCCTGTTGCTGAAGATGCTCCGCTTAAGCCTATCAATCCCTACGGTGCGTCCAAGGCGATGACGGAAAAATTCCTCGAGGACCTCGCTTTTGGCGATGATAGCTTCAAGTACGTTTCGCTGCGTTATTTTAATGTCGCTTCAGCCGATCCCGAGGGGAAAATTGGGCAGGCATATCGCAACCCGACCCATCTCATAACCCGCGCAGTCAAGACGGCTCTCGGGGATTATCCTCAGCTTCAGGTTTTCGGAACCGATTACGATACCCCGGATGGAACCTGCATTCGTGATTATATCCATGTTGTCGATCTGGCTTCCGCCCATCTGGAGGCATTGAAATACCTTCTCGCCGGCGGTAACAATCAGGTCCTGAATTGCGGATACGGTAAAGGTTTTTCCGTTAAGGAGGTCGTCGACACCGTCAAGGAGGTTAGCGGCATTGACTTCAAAACTGCGGACGCACCGCGAAGGGAAGGGGACCCCCCAGCCCTGATTGCCGACAATCGAAAAATCGTTGAGACTTTTGGCTGGAAACCGGCTCATGATGATCTCTTCGAAATTGTCAAAGGGGCCTATGAGTGGGAAAAAACCTTCCGCGAGCGTTTTCGGGAATAGCAAATAAGATAACCGGGATGTGCCGGCCTTGAAAGAAGCATCGATTTGGCAATATGGGAGACGTTGGAAAGTAATAATTGGTAATGGTTCATCCTCCAGGATTCGCCACACCCCTTGAATGGAAATATGGGGTACGGATATTGATCGTTGAGTTGGACGGATGGGTTCATTCTTCCCTTCGAATTGGCGGTGTGAGGCCATACACAATAGCAGTCTCTTAAAAAACGTCCATTCTTTGGGCGTTTTTTTCGTTAAATGGTTTTCTATGTCCTGAAATGAGGGGCTTTTTTTTGGCGGCAATTGTATTTTTGGCTGGATTTTGTTTTAATCTCAGAGTGTAGTTATTTTGAATACCAAATTTTCAGAAAATGCGGTATGGCAATGAACACTTTGGACATGACTCAGATTGCTTCTTCAGGTAGAGCAGGGTTGTGGGGGCAGATTAGAAACAACCACCTGGCTCTTGCAGGTGCCGGGATCGTTTTGCTGATGTTCCTCTTTGCGCTTCTGGCCCCTTTTACTGGGAAAGATCCAGCCGCCATAGATATTTCTCAGCGTCTTATCTCGCCCTGTTTAAGCTATCCGTTGGGGACCGATGACCTCGGGCGCGACGTTTTTACCCGAATTCTTTATGGTGCCCGCATATCACTGCTGGTCGGCTTTGTTTCCGTCGGTATTGCCACTATCATTGGCGTAATTCTGGGAGCCCTTGCCGGCTTTTACGGCTTATGGGTCGATTCGATTATTATGCGTTTTGTCGATATAATGCTCTGCTTTCCGACCTTTTTCCTGATTCTCGCTGTCATCGCTTTTCTCGAGCCATCCATCTGGAACATCATGATCATTATCGGCCTTACCGGCTGGATGGGTGTCGCACGCCTCGTTCGGGCTGAATTCCTTTCCCTGCGTGAGCGGGATTTTGTTTATGCTGCTCAAGCCCTTGGCGCCTTCGATATGCGGATTATTTTTCGTCATATTCTACCCAATGCCCTGTCTCCTGTGCTGGTTGCCGCCACCCTTGGGGTGGCAGGCGCTATTCTGACCGAAAGTGCGCTCTCTTTTCTTGGTATCGGGGTGCAGCCGCCTACTCCTTCCTGGGGCAATATGCTGATTGTCGGTAAACAGACTCTCGGTTCGGCCTGGTGGCTTTCCGTTTTCCCCGGCCTGGCTATTCTCCTTACGGTACTGGGCTACAATCTTCTCGGCGAGGGGATTCGCGATGCTCTCGATCCCAGGTTGAACCGCTAGATTTAACCGCCCTGCAAAATGTTCCCGTGACCTCATGCCTGAGTTACCTGAAGTTGAAACTATCCGCAAAGGGATAAAGCCCCTGGTTGTCGGAAAAAAGGTGCGTTGGGCCTTTCTTCGTTCGACCCGATTGCGCTGGTCCGTTGGGGTTGGAGAACTGGCTCGCCTCACCGGTCAACAGGTGGTGAACGTTGAACGGCGGGCAAAATTTTTGATTTTTCGCTTTTCCAGAAACTGGCTTGTTCTGCACATGGGAATGACGGGGACCCTGCGCTGCGTTGCTCCTGGTTGCCCACCTGGCAAACATGACCATTTCGATCTTGTGTTTGATGACGGCTCCCGGTTACGTTTTCGCGATCCCCGTAAATTTGGCGGGATTATTTTTTTTCACGACAGCCCTTTTAAAAGCCCCTTTTTCTCAGGAATTGGCCCCGAACCTTTTTCAAAACGGGTAGACGGTTCTTATCTTTTTAATGCGGCTCGAGGGAAAAAGGTGGCGGTAAAAATTTTCATCATGGATCAGCGGTTCATTGCCGGGGTCGGGAATATTTATGCCAACGAGGCTCTTTTTTTGAGCGGCATCCGCCCCACGTGTGCTGCAGGGCAAGTAACAAAAAAGAATTTTGACCTGTTGGCCGAAAATATCCGTCGGGTTCTCGCCAGGGCCATTGATGCTGGTGGAACAAGCTTTCGCGACTTTTATGATGGCGAAGGGCGCCCCGGTTATTTTTCCATCCAATTAAATGTTTACGGCAAAGGAGGGGAGCCCTGCCCACAATGCGGGCAAAGGATCTCTACCGTTAAAATCGGTCAACGCTCGACCTTTTTTTGTTCAAATTGCCAGAGGTGATCACTAAGCTGTGACTTTTTTCCCTAAGGGAGGGTGATGTCATGGAGTTATTGGAAGGATTGTTGTCCCGTCAGAGTGTGCGTCATTTTACCTCGGAAGAGATCGCTTCCGATCTGATCCGGAAAATTCTCAATGCGGCAGTCATGGCGCCTTCAGGGCTGAACAATCAACCCTGGAAATTCGTGATAATCAGGAATGAGGGGGTTCGAATAAGGCTTGCGGAATTGACCAGATATTCGCGGATCATCCGGGATGCACCGGTATGTTTGGCGGTATTTTTAGACAGAAGCCTGGTTTACCATGAGACCAAGGATTATCAAGCCATAGGAGCCTGCATTCAAAATATTCTTCTGGCCGCTCATGGCCTGGGGCTGGGAGGGGTCTGGCTTGGGGAAATTCTCAAGAATGCCGAAAAGGCAAGAATTCTCCTGGAGGTGCCGGAAGGAAATGACCTGATGGCTGTTGTTGCCCTGGGTCATCCCGGACACCACCAGGAGAGGAAAGAGCGCAAAGGCTTGGAAGAGGTGGTCCTTAGGGAAATTTAAACTACTAACTGGATTCGTGACTTGTGATGGAACATTAACCAGGTCATTGACCTGGCCGAGCATTTAACCTCTTTTTCTGTTCCTATCCCACAGCACCGGGTAATATCCTACAACGATGCATAAGCCGCGCTGGCCTGGGAAGCGGGGACCGCAATATTGCCCGGCTGAAACGGCAGAATAGTTTTTTGGGGTTTGGCCAAATTACCGCGATAAAGTTCAGAGCGGTTATGGCCTTTAGCGGCGGCTGATTTAACAGCCAGGCATGCCTCATTAACGGTTTTGTCGGCGATGTTGTCGCGGTTTCCGCGCTTTAATGAAATGCCGATGCTGATTGTCAGCGGATAATCCATGGGCTGGCCGACAATTTTTTTGCGGATTCTCTCTGCTGCGGCAAAGGCTTGCTGCTCATTGGCATGAGGGAAAAGAAGGCCGAAAGTGTTATCGTCCAACCTGCAGAGGGGATCTCCCCTGCGACAGATCTTTTTCAATACCTCACCGAGCGATTTCAGCATTTTCTGGGAAAAGGCCTGGCCCAAAGTCTCACCAATTGAATCAAAGTGATCAGGTTTAATGGCCAGTACGGCGTATAGGTTTGCTCCGCCTATCTCTGCCTTTTCCCTCTCTTCGATAACAGATTTGAAGTAATCATAAGTGTGTAAGCCGGTTAACGGGTCTGTAGTCGCACGTTTGAACAGGGCCTCCTGGGTAAGGCGGAGTTTTTCAATACGATGTTTTTTAGTGACGTGAAACTGGGTAACGGCACTTATTTCCATGGGCAGGCTTTGTCCTGAAAAGAAATCCGCAGCGCCCATCCCCAGAGCGCGGATGCGGTCTTCGGGGGTGACCTGTTCGCTGAAAAGGAAAATCGGGATGTCGCTCCATTCTTCCTTTTGTTTCAGCGCGGTGAAGATATCGGGGGTCGTGAAATTCAGGCTGGAGTCGAGGGTGAAAATGACATCTACAGAGCGTTTGGTGAGAAATTCAGTCATTTCCTGGAGATTGTGGCAAAAGTAAGACTCACCGAACATGGCTGTCTGGTCCAGAAACGTTGCAAAGTTTTTTTGTTTGCTGCGGATATTTCCGACAATCAATGCTCTAACCATTTGTGGCCTCCGTATCAAATATTTTGAAAAAGAAAATTATCTTTAAAAAATCAGGGTGTTGCTTTATTGAGCAAAGAGGGTACCAGGATATTTTTTCTCTGAAATCCCTTGGCTACCTTTTCGGTTATTTTTTGGGAATCTTTAGTTAAAAATTACGAAGGTCATAACATATTGGAATTATTGATAATAAAGTCTTTGAATAAATTTCTCATGTTTTTTCATGGTTTAAAAGGCAAAGAAAAGAATGATTATTGTTATAAAAAAAGTCAAACATCCGACAGGGATTAGACGGTATTTACGATTCTCAAAACGAAATTTTTGGCTGGGAATAATTGACAAAAATACTCAGGTATGATAACCAATCTTTTCTAAAATCTTTCAATTATGCGGGTGAGGGATTGCTACCCTGGAGCGGGGATATTGTTTAAAACAATTAAAGAAGATATACGGGCGGTTTTCGATCGTGATCCTGCGGTTCGCAGCATACCGGAGATTCTTTTCTGTTATCCCGGTTTTCATGCCATCTGTTTTTACCGTTTGGGGCATGCTCTCTGGAAAAGAAAGCATTTTTTCCTGGCCCGTTTCACCTCCCATCTGGGACGCTTTTTAACCGGTATTGAGATTCATCCCGGCGCCAGTATCGGCAAAGGCTTTTTTATTGATCACGGCATGGGAGTGGTCATCGGCGAAACGGCTGAGATAGGAGAAAACTGCACCCTTTATCATGGTGTAACCCTGGGAGGAACTTCCTGGGCAAAGGAGAAACGCCATCCCACATTGGAGAACAATGTCGTGGTTGGAGCAGGGGCCAAGGTTCTTGGGCCGTTTACTGTTGGTGCCAATTCCAGGATCGGGGCCAATTCCGTTGTTATCAAGGAGGTCCCGCCCAACTCGTCGGTTGTCGGTGTGCCCGGACGGGTGGTTTATTCAGCTGGTCCGGCGGGCCCGGTGGGTCAGGCCAGGGCCGATCTTGAGCATGGAAAACTCCCCGACCCGCAGGCCAAGGCCATATCCTGTCTCTTTGACCAGGTTGTCTCTCTTGAAAGGAAGGTCAAAGAATTGAGCCGCGAACTGGAGACTCTCCGCGGGGCTGGAAAAGAAAAACAGGCGGAAGGGGAAAATGAGGAATGAGATTATCTACCAAAGCCCAGTACGCCGTCAGGGCCATGGTCAGTCTGGCCCTTCTCTACGAGGAAGGGAAGCCGGTTTCCATTAAGGATATCGCCAAAAAGGAAGATCTTTCCCTTAATTATCTGGAGCAGTTATTTGCGATGTTGCGGAGGAACCAAATTGTCAAGAGTGTACGCGGTCCGGGCGGCGGCTATGTCCTGGCCAGGGATGCTTGTGACATACGTGTTGACGAGATCATTGACAGTGTCGAGGAAACACTGGTTCCCGTCTCCTGCATGGAGAAAAATGGCGAATGTGGATGTTTTGAAAAATGTGTAACCCGAAATATCTGGCAGGGCCTGGGTGAACGTATAAGAAATTTTCTTGCCTCCATTACCCTGGAGGAGCTGATTCAGGAAGCCAGAAAAAAAATGACCACCCATGAAAAGCTGTCCGTGGGAAAGGCCTGACGGACAGGCGACGAGGACAACCGCGTGAAAAAAATCTATCTTGACAACAATGCCACTACCTCAGTAAGAGCTGAGGTGCTTGAAACCATGCTCCCTTTTTTCAGCAGCGAATTTGGTAATCCTTCCAGCCTTCATTGGGCCGGAAGGGCCGTGAGTTCCCATATCGAGAAAGCCCGCCAACAGGTGGCCGGCCTGATAAACTGTTCCCCTGCTGAAATCGTTTTTACCAGTTGCGGCAGCGAGGGCAACAATTTTGCGATAAAGGGAACAGTTGAGGCACTTAAAGAGAAGGGCAATCACATCATCACGACGGCGGTTGAACATCCCGCCGTGTTGACGACCTGCCGAGCCCTTGAAAAACAGGGTGTTCAGGTTACCTACCTGGCGGTTGACGAAGACGGACTTCTAGATCTTGAAGAGCTGGAGCAGGCTATTACAGAGCGCACCATTCTGATTGCAGTAATGTGGGGCAATAACGAAACGGGAGTGTTGTTCCCTATTGAAGAGATTGGCCGCATTGCTCGACGGCACAAGGTTCGGTTTCTTTCCGATGCGGTTCAGGCTGTCGGGAAAGTGCCTGTGGACGTTCAGCAGGCCGGGGTTGACCTATTAACCATTTCCGGTCACAAGATCGAAGCGCCCAAGGGTGTCGGCGCTCTTTACGTACGCAAAGGGAATCCTCTAACGCCATTGATTCACGGCGGGCATCAAGAACGCAACAGGCGCGGAGGAACCCACAATGTCCCTGGGATTGTCGGTCTCGGTCGGGCCTGTGAACTTGCCGGCGGAGAGTTGGATGATTTCCAGAAAAGGGTCGCTGTATTGCGGGACAGATTGCAGCAGGGGCTTATGGCGGCGGTTCCCGATGTCAAGCTGAATGGACATCCGCAGTACCGTCTGCCGGGTACCCTCAATATCAGCTTTGCTTACATCGAAGGGGAGGGGTTGCTGCTTCATCTTGACATGCAGGGCATTGCAGCCTCATCCGGGTCCGCCTGTACTTCCGGCTCATTTGGCATGTCTCACGTTTTGGAGGCCATGGGGGTTGATCCCATGCTGGGCCAGTCGAGCGTTCGTTTCAGCTTGGGACGGGATACCAGCGAGGCAGACATTGATTATGTTCTTCAAGTGTTGCCTCCCATTGTTCAAAAACTTCGGGATATGAGTCCTTTTTATCAAAACACTTCAGGTGCGGCTCTTTAAAACAATCATTTGTCGGTTTTTCCCCGGCTTGTGCGGAAGCCGGGGTTATTTCATATTGAAAAGGAGTAATTGCTATGTATTCGGATAAGGTCATGGACCATTTTTCCAACCCTCGTAATGTCGGGGAAATGGAAGTTCCTGATGCCATCGGAGAATTCGGCAGCTCGCATTGCGGCGACACCATTAAAGTTTTTCTCAAGATTGAGGACGATATCATCAAAGACATCCGCTTTAAGACCTTTGGCTGCGCGGCAGCTATCGCAAGTTCTTCCATGATGACGGAAATGGTGCGGGGCAAAACCTTGCAGGAAGCCCTGGACCTGACCAACGAGGCTGTGGCTCAGGCGCTGGATGGCCTGCCTCCGGAAAAGATGCACTGTTCCTGTCTTGCCGCCGACGGGCTCCATAAGGCTATAAACGATTATCTGCAGGAGAAAAAATAGCCCTGTTTTCCTAATGTCTTGTTTTGCAGGAGGGCTGTTGAAAGTCCTCCTTTTTTATTGGGCATCTGGTTTGAAAAGGTGAATGAGGTATGTCCCGGTTAAAGAAAAAGGCGATTGTAGCTCTTAGCGGAGGCGTTGATTCCGCGGTCTCTGCGGCCTTGCTGATTGAACAAGGGTTTGAGGTTGAGGCCTTGACCATGGCCGTTGTTCCGGAGGCGGTTCCGGCCGGGGGCGAACTATGTGAAGATGCCTCATGTTCCAAGGTTATCCGGGAAGCCCGTAAAGTCGCAGACTTTCTTCATATCCCTTTGCATACCGTCATGCTTGAAAAAGATTTCCGTGATTTGGTGATTGAGCCCTTTTTGCGAGAGTATCTGGCAGGCCGAACCCCTAACCCCTGTGTGGTATGCAACCGTTTCGTCAAATTCGGGCTGCTTCAGGAAACAGCCGTTAAACTTGGGGCGGATGTTTTTGCCACCGGCCATTATGCCTTGATCCGGTTCCAGGCCGATCGCTATCTTTTGCACAAGGGCGTCGACCAAAAGAAGGATCAGAGTTACTTTTTATTCGCCCTGCAGCAGTCGCAACTGGCCAGGACCGTATTCCCACTTGGTTTCCTGACCAAGGATCAGGTGCGGAAACGGGCAGAAGCCATGGCTTTGCCCGTTTCGCAACGGGAGGAAAGCCAGGATATCTGTTTTATTCCCCAGCAGGATTACGTCGCCTACCTGGAAGCGGAATCCGGGGTTGGGCCGGTTGAAGGAGATATTGTCCATGCCTCCGGTAAGGTGTTGGGGCGCCATCAGGGAACCTGGCGATATACCATCGGCCAGCGCAAAGGATTAGGCATTGCTTGGGCCGAGCCTCTTTTCGTTCTCGGCATCAATGCCGCAGCCAACCGGGTGATTGTCGGTGAGAAGAGGCACCTGGCCGTTGGGGCGCTCAAGGTCCGGGACGTCAATTGGCTTATCCGTTCACATAATGAGCCGTTCAGATGCCGATGCCGCATCCGCTATCGCCACCGCGAAGCGCCGGCCCTGGTTACGCCGGGGAACGATGGTTCCGCGGAAGTCGTCTTCGATCAGGCACAAGAGGGGGTGACTCCCGGCCAGGCGGCTGTCTTTTACCAGGATGATCTGGTGGCCGGTGGAGGATGGATTGTATGAGAAAAACCGCGGCGATTATGACCTTAGGGTGTAAAACCAACCAGTTTGAATCCTCGGTAATGGAGAAAACTCTGGTTTCCTGCGGTTACGAGATTGTCCCCTTTGATCAGGGTGCCGATTTGATGATCGTTAACACCTGTACCGTTACTGCGGCAACCGACTCCCAGTCCCGCAATCTGATTCGCCGCTGTCATCGGCTCAATCCCCAGGCCAGGATCGTTGTTACCGGCTGTTATGCCCAGTTGCAGCCCGAGGCTTTTGAAAAATATCCTGGCGTAGCTTTGGTGCTGGGAAACGAGGAAAAACACGACCTCGGGAAATTTTTACAAAAGGAGACGCCTGAACAGCGGGTTCAGGTCTCCGATATCTGCAGCGCAAGCCGTCCCATGACTGTTCCAGCGGCCTCCCGTACCAGTCGCAGCCGCGCTTTCCTCCAGGTTCAGAATGGTTGCAATGCTTTTTGCTCCTACTGCATAATCCCCTATGTCCGAGGCAGGAGTCGTTCGCTGCCGCTAAAGACCATTATGGAAAAAGTTGACTCCCTGACGCGGGAGGGTTTTGAGGAGATTGTTCTTACCGGCATTCATCTTGGGCATTACGGTTTAGACCTCTCTCCGTCAGTCACTTTTACCGACCTGGTTGCCGAAATTGAGCGCAACAGCGACATCAGGAGATTGCGCATCGGCTCCATTGAGCCCAATGAGATTAGCGAACGCCTCATCGACCTGATGGCGGCCTCAGGTAAACTCTGCCCCCATTTTCATATCCCCCTGCAGTCCGGGAACGACCGCATTCTGGAGCGCATGCGCAGGCCTTATAGCTGCACGTTTTTTCAAGACCTGGTTGTGAGGATAAATTCCAGGGTGGCGGACGTTGCTATCGGAATTGACGTCATTACCGGTTTCCCAGGCGAGACGGAACAGGAGTTTCAAAACACCCTGGATTTCATCGACAGCCTTCCCCTCAGTTTTTTGCATGTGTTTCCCTTCAGTGTCCGGCCCGGAACAGAAGCCGCCGGATTTTCGCAGCAGGTTCCGGTTGGTGTGATCAAAGAACGGGCGGCCCGTTTGCGGTGTCTCGGAGAAGCTAAGGAAAAACAATATATGAACAGGTATATAGGAAAAACTCTTGAGGTGATAGTTGAAGGAAAAAACGGGGAGCGAATGTGCAGGGGCCTGGCACCCAATTATCTCAAGGTGGTGTTTCCCTGCTGTCGAGAGGTTGAAAGGCAGTCTGTTCAGGTTCGGATCGACAGGATTGCGGGAGGTGAGCTGACAGGGGAGGCTGTCGTGATCCAGGGCATGGGAGAGGACTTAATAAATACTTAGTTTTATGGATTGTCCTTGTGGGAAACCAAAGCCCCGATAATTTTTTTCAGAAATACGATACTGATAAAGCCGATAATTCCAAGCAGCATGAGGGGCAAAGCCGGGCCGAACTGCAGGGAAAGCCACTTCCATCCTTCACTGGATGTGGAAAGGTTATTGACCTCGGGGTTGTGGCTGTTGGATGGACCGGAGAAATCGGTGAACCTTCCAAAAATCAAAGCCAATAATTTTTTTGGGCTGAAATCGGCTCTTCCGCCGAACCCTTCAATGGGTGAGTTTTCGGGGTTTGCTGAATTGGGCTGAAACTTCCTGCTTTTGCTAAGGGTGTTGCCCAGAAAAATGGAAGGGCCGCCGAGCCCGGAAGGGTCCCTTATCAGGCTGTTTTGTATGCCGTCCTCATCGCTGGCGTCCCCATCCCGAAGGAAAATGGTGAAGGTTGTCCTTTCCGGATCGACAACTGCGGAAATCGGTACAGGAGTTCCCCCGGTTCCCTTGCCGCACTTGAACCATTGGTAATCCTCGGGCACAGGGTCCGGAAAATAAACTTTAAGTGGAGCCTCACCCCCGGGCTTGTAAGTACGGATCTTTATGTCGAAAAGCCCGTAAGGGATATCCTGGTCCCGAACCTTAAAATCAGTGGGGGGGCGCGATGGGGAGAGATCGACAATACGTCCTCCTCTCTCGACCTCGAAGCCTATGCCCTTGGTTTTGAGAGGCACGACAAAAGCTTCCTGAGAAAAAGAAGTGAACCAGTTGTCGTCAATCCTGATATGGGTTTTGCTGGTGGCCATTAAGCCTGATTCGCTGGTTATGGTCAGTTCAAACACCAGATTGGCCGTCTCGAAATTTTTGACCGAAGGCGTCAAAAAGATCGGCCTGACCGCTGTGGGATCGGAAAGGGTCACAGGCGGGCCTTGAAGCTGGGTCCAGAAGTATCTACTGATTTTTTCCGGCTGGGATAAAGATTTGGAGGCATCGAGAACGATTCTGGAACCTTCGTCAGCAACCTTGTCCGGACCGGCGTCAGCCTCTAAAACGGGCTGTTCCCAGGAAACGTTGACAATAATCGAATCGTTTGCCTTGAGGCCCCCTTTATCAGTAACATCCAGGTCGAAGGTCAAAGTATCCGCGGGATGCAGTGTATAGGGGGCAATGAATGAAGGTTTGATCGTGGTAGCATCAGATAGAACCACACTCGGGCCGCTGGTCTGGCGCCACTGGTAATGTAATTCCTCTTTTTCTCCGTCCGCGTCCAATGAACCTGAACCGTCAAGAAAAACCTGATCCCCCTGTTTGACGAGCATATCCTCGCCGGCATCGGCCGTGGGTTGAATATTCCCCCAGCTGACATTTACGACACAGGTGTCTTTAGTGGTAACGTCATCCGTGGCCAGGGTCAATTCAAAAACAAGGGCCGCCCCTTCCGGGCCGACTTCCGGGGTAATGAAAAAAGGCCGGACGTCTTCAGGGTTGGAGAGTTGAACCGGCGGGCCTTCCAACTGCTTCCAGAAAACCAGGGAGGTCGCGACATTGAGTGGCCAGGAATTGGAGGCGTCAAGGAAAACCTTGCTTTTTTCATCCGCCAATTGGTCTGGTCCGGCTACGGCTACCAGAAAGTTATTGGGATTCAGTACCGGGCCGGAATCGGTCTGGAGGACATGAGGGTGATCAAAAATTGCAATTTCTGCGAGACATTGGGAGGAGAAGTTCGGCAGTTGGGCGATTGAACTTATCAGCAGGGTGGTTAGAGACAAAAAGGGGATTTTTTTGAAAAACATTTTCTTCTTCGTGTGTTTGTCGGGAATATGGGTAAAAAACACCTTTTGTGCAAATTCTCCACCAAATTATAAAAAGTTACGTATGTTCAAGAATTTGGAAAGAAAAATTACATTTTTAATATAATTGTAGGGGATTGACGGGATATAATAACAAACCCCCTGGAGAAAACTGGTCGGCTTGACCAGGGATCGGTTTTCCCATGATAGAATTGCGCAAGCGCCTGTAAAAAGGCCGGCTGAGGGAGTCTAATTTAACGTTTTTATCGATAGAAATTGGAAAGGGATGAAGGATGGACAGTGTTATTGTCGTATTGCTGCACGCCGGTTATATTATTTTTTCGTTGATCTTTTTCTCTTCTGCGGTGGTTTCGCTCATTACCTACTTAAAAATCGGGAAAAACGAAAAGGCCAATAAGGTCTGGTTGTCAAAAAAGTGGCTTATGGTTTTATTTTTCGGTTTTGGGGTACCCTGTGTGGCTCTTGGAATTGTTCTATGGAATCGCGGGGAAGGCAATGTGGTGCTGGTCACTGGGATTATAATGGCGGCCTTGGGAGTGGTTTTGGGATTGAAGGCCGAAGAACGTTTGCGTTATGAACGTTATTAAGGCCGCGGCGGAAAATAAACCGCTCCTCAAGTGAGCATTTGAAGCCTCGGATGGAAACGGTTATAAGGTCCAGTTCCCATATTCAAGAATGTTATGAACCTGGTGTGCCAGATCGAAAAAAAGTTCCGTTTCCTGGGGCGCCATCTGTTTTTGGAAGCGATAGACAAGCAGGTTGTTGCCATTGCCCTCAATGCAAAGGTCTTTTTCCTTTTCGCACAGGTGATTGATCCCTGAGTTCTGGATGATTTTCCTGATTTTGGAATCGTTTTTCCCGTAAACCTTAAAATATTGCGAAAAAACGGGAAAAGTTTGACATTCAATACATTGCAAGTTGAAAATCTCTTCCAGGTATCTGGCGTAAAGAAGATCGAAATAGCGGTCCGGTTGGATAAGAAATTGAGGGAGGTCGAGGTGGTTGCTTTTAAAGCAGATAAGAGTCTGGGTTTGGGTTATTTTTTGCTCCTCGTCGCTTTCTTTGGGCAAATCATCTTCCTGGAGGGCACGGGTAAAGTCAAGAATAGCGACAAAGGCTTCCCCCATGCCTTTGGTCATGACATTTTCTTCCAAACCGTTTTTGCATGAATGGAAAAAGGGCAGGGTATTAAAATCTCTGGTGATAGAACCGTCTCCTTTTTCCCTGAAGGAAAAGCCGAGCTGGAAGGCTATGTCCTTTAAATGGTTGGAACGTTTTTCCGGAAAAGCCTTGAAAAAAACCATGGACACCCCGGAAAAAACCAGTCCGATTCCAATGAGAAGGAAAAATATCTGTATTGGTGCCAGATCGAGCATAGACCTTTCCCTAATCTGCCTGAATTACGTTTATTATAAAAACTGAAAAGATAATATAACATACCGGCGTCGCTGTAAAAACTTTAATGCTTTGCGGAGGCTTTTGGGTGCTTTAATTTGGCAGAAAGTATGGAATGCTGGAGTTGGCAAGTAAAAAGGGAAAATCCATTTGGATTTTCCCTTTTTAAATAGAAGAAAAAATTTTTACTTTAAATTGCTGATCTATTGCTTGACCAACCGGCTTGAAATTGGATTTCTTTTATCCTGGCGGAAAAGCGAATGACAGCCTGCAACATTGAATATCTTATACCAATCCCTGGTTCATCATGGAATCGGCTACCCGGATGAAACCGGCGATGTTGGCCCCTTTTACGTAGTTGATATAGCCATCGGCTTCTCTTCCGTACTGAATACAATTTTTGTGGATGGCGACCATGATTTCATGGAGTCTGGAATCAACTTCTTCTCTCGGCCATGACAGGCGCATGCTGTTCTGGCTCATCTCCAGGCCTGAGGTTGCAACGCCGCCCGCATTGGCAGCCTTGCCGGGGCCATAAAGGATTTTGGCTCCCAGAAAAACATCGACGCCTTCGGGCGTGGTCGGCATGTTCGCACCTTCGCCAACGGCAATACACCCGTTTTCAACCAGTTGCCGGGCATCGTCCTCATCGATTTCATTTTGGGTCGCGCTCGGGAAAGCGGCGTCGCACTTGACTCCCCAGGGACGCTTTCCTTCAAAGTACTGGCATTTGAATTTATCGGCGTATTCCTTGATGCGGCCGCGTTTGATGTTTTTGAGTTCGAAAACAAAATCGAGTTTTTCTTCATCGATGCCGTTTTCGTCGTAAATATAGCCCTGTGAGTCAGAGAGGGTGACAACCTTGGCGCCGAGCTGGTTCAATTTTTCAACCGTATATTGAGCGACGTTGCCCGAACCGGAAACCGCGCAGGTTTTCTTGCGCAAGGAATCGCCTTTTTCTTTCAACATTTCTTCCACAAAGTAGACGCAGCCATAGCCTGTCGCTTCGGGCCTGATCAGGCTGCCGCCCCAGTTGAGGCCTTTCCCGGTAAGGACGCCGGTGAACTCATTGCGGATTCTTTTGTACTGGCCGAAAAGATAGCCGATTTCGCGGCCGCCAACGCCGATATCGCCGGCAGGTACATCTGTGTCAGGGCCAATGTGGCGCTGCAGTTCGGTCATGAAGCTTTGGCAGAATCGCATCACTTCATTGTCGGATTTACCCTTCGGGTCAAAGTCGGAACCGCCCTTGCCGCCGCCCATCGGGAGGGTTGTAAGGCTGTTTTTGAAAACTTGTTCAAAAGCAAGAAACTTCAAAATACCCAGGTTTACGCTGGGATGGAAGCGGAGGCCGCCCTTGTAGGGGCCGAGAGCGCTGTTCATTTCAATTCTGAACCCGCGATTGACCTTGATTTCTCCTTTGTCCGTTGCCCAGGGGACACGGAACATGATGACTCTTTCGGGTTCGACAATGCGTTTTAGGATTCTGGCTTCGTCATATTTGGGATTATCCTCGATGAAGGGCATGACCGACTCGACCACTTCGCGTACTGCCTGGTGGAATTCGAGTTCGGCGGGGTTTTTGCGAACGACTGATGCCAGAAAATCTTCAATTTTCTTTTTCATTTTTTAACTCCTTCTTTGGGGGTTTTTCTGTTCCCCGGCCAGGGGAAACGACGAATTGCAGTTGGCTGATTGTAAAAACTGATCTTTGCTGAAATTTACTTTTTTAGATTATAATCCAAACCTGTTTGTCCCGAATTGGGCGTGATTCATTTGGTGGCAAAATGAATGTCCTTTAAACAAAAAAAAGATGTCCAGTAAGGACATCTTTGTCACAGCGATGCACGCCATTGTGCATTTCTTTTTTTGATTTTGCGGGGTTGAAATTTACAAATAATTATATTGTTTGTCAAGGGATTTTCTTCTGAAGAGGGCTCATGGTGAAAAAACAATTTCGCATGTTGGTGGCCCTCGCATCGTTTCCCCCAGTTTTGGAGGCCAATGCCAATCCTGACAATGAAAAAAGGGATTCGTTAAAAACTGAATGGTCGTTATTATTCTAACCCTTGATAAATATAATATATTCCCCTATATTTACACTGCATCAGCGGGGTGAAACCCCCGAAAGAATACATCGACCAGGATGGGTTTAGGACCCACCCCTGGAATAGCCTCCAGAAGAAAAATTGACAGGTAATCCATGGAAAACAAGGAAATTTTCAGCGATTCGGAATTAGTCGATGAAGAAAAGTTGTTGACGGCGCTCACCAGAATCAGTGAGGCGATCACGTCGGATTTGTATCTCGACGATATTTTGAAGTTTATCGTAACGATAACAGCCGAACTGTTCGGATCGAAGATCTGCTCTCTGATGCTGCTTGACGAGTCCAAAAACGAGTTGCTGGTTAAAGCTACCCAATCAATCAGTGAGGAGTATAACAAAAAAGAGAACATAAAGGTCGGGACCGGAATTTCCGGAAAAGTGGCTAAAACCGGCCAGACCATCAGTGTGCTGGATGTCCGTGAGAGCAATCAATACTACAATAAAGAAATAGCCAAAAAGGAAAAACTGTGTTCTCTGTTGAGTGTCCCTTTGACCGTCAAGGGTGAGGTTATAGGTGTCCTCAACTGTTACACCTCCAGACCCCACCGGTTTTCAAAAAATGAGGAGAGGGTGATCCAGTCCATCGCCAACCAGGCTGCCGTGGTTATTGAAAACTTCAGGTTGGTTGTCGAAAGTCAGGTTATCAAGGATGAGCTCGAGGCGAGAAAAACTATTGAAACAGCCAAAAAAATTCTTATGGAACAGGAGGGCCTCACCGAAAAGGACGCCTATTCCAGATTAAGAAAATTCAGTATGAATACCCGGAAAAGCATGAGGGTCATTGCCGAGGCCATCGTCTTGACCCAGCAGGTGAAGTTGTCTGATCTGAAACCTTTGTTTCTGCAGATGAAATGAACCTCTGCAAACCTGTGCACAAATTTCTTTGGAGAAAAAAAGACCATTCATGGCCCTTTCATTGGGTAAATAAAATTTCCCCCACCAACTCTCCATACAAAGCCCGAGTCGTTTGAATTAAAAATGAATCGGACAGCATTTCCTTGCCTTGAGGAAAATCTATATTAAAATGGTGTGAATGCGGCAATCCGATTGATCATAAAGCTCAATTCCTGGGATTTTGCTTATGGAACGACTGGTTGAAAATTCTTGCCAGAAAATTCTCATTGTTGACGACCATACGGAAGTCCAAAAGCTTCTTGAGATTGTCCTGAACAAGGACGGTCGGAGATTTTTCCGGGCGGGAAGCGGCGAAGAGGCCATTGCCGTGGCTCGCCGGGAACGCCCGGAAGTTATTCTTCTCGATATCATGATGCCGGGAGAGATAGATGGTCTTGAGGTTACCCGCATTCTCAAGAAGGATCCTCTCACCGCTGACAGTTTCGTTATCACCATGACCGCGAAGGTGCAGAAAAAAGACCGCATCCTGGCCCTTCAGGCCGGCGCCGATGATTATGTCAGCAAACCTTTCAACTTCCCCGAGCTGGAAGAAAAAGTTGAGGGGGTTTATCGGCGCCTGGAGTCGGCCTGATAAAATGGGCAGGCAGTCTCTATCCGCGTTCCGACCTCAATCCATTCATTTTATTCTGGTTTGTTCCTTGCCCAAAGCTCCATGAAATTGCAGTTTAAACTTTTCAGCTATGAGGAAAAGCTTAAAAAGCCCTTCCCGGTTGACGGCTGAAAATTGTTTGACAAAGTATTTTGCCTGGGATTATCCTGTGTGGCTGTGGTTAAACGCTTATCGAGTGATGCGGCCGACCACCTTGGGGCCGAAATCCTGGGAGGAAAAGACGATGGAAAAAACTCAAACGACCTGTGACAGCTGTTCACATAAAGCATCCTGTTCGTCTGCCGGCACGAAGCCGTGTGAAAATGAGCAGGAGCGTCGCAATCGGCAGCTTATGGACCGGAGACTGGGGTCCATTAAAAACAAACTTGTGGTGATGTCGGGGAAAGGTGGGGTCGGAAAAAGTTCTACAGCAGTCAATCTCGCTCTTGCCCTGGTAAATGAGGGAAAAAGAGTGGGGCTGTTGGATGTCGATATCCATGGCCCGAGCATCCCCAAAATGCTTGGGGTTGAAGATGCCAAGCCCCGGGCCGTCGAGGAGCAGATTCTTCCTGTCATGTGCAATGAATTGAGGGTCATGTCCACGGGTTTTCTTATCCCTCAGGAGAAAAAAGCCATTATTTTGCGGGGCCCCAAAAAAAACCTTCTGATTCAGCAGTTCATTCGCGACGTCGCCTGGGGAGAACTCGATTACCTGGTTGTCGACTGCCCGCCTGGAACCGGAGACGAGCCCCTCGCGGTATTACAGCTCATGGGCTCCGGCACCATGGCCGTTATTGTGACCACCCCCCAGGATGTCGCTGTTCTTGACGTCAAAAAGTCCCTGACCTTTTGTGAAGAGTTGAAAATGCCGGTTCTCGGCGTGATCGAAAACATGAGTGGTTTTGTCTGTCCTCATTGCGGTGAAATGGTTGATATTTTCAAGAGCGGTGGAGGACAGGTGATGGCGGAAGAGATGAAAGTCCCTTTCCTCGGGCGGATCCCCATTGACCCGGCCTTGGTTAAATCAGGGGATGACGGCACCCCTTATGTCGTTGCCTATCCAGACACCGAGACTGCCAAAGCCATATGCGGCATTGCCCGCAACCTGATTCAAAAAGCGGAAAGCTGAGAGATTTTTTTAACTGATGATTTTTCAAAAGCCACCTTCACAGGTGGCTTTTGGTGTTTTGGGGGATAAAGTTGGAAATTTTTTTACCCCATATCCAGGGAAAAGCCGACGTTGCCGTAGTGAAAGCGTTCCCCGAATGTCTGATGCAGGGAAAAGGCACCCTCGAAGCCGGTACAATGGGAGCAGGCAAGGTGGCTTATTGAAAAATTTTGCAGTTCGGCAATGGAGGCCGCCATGCGCTCGGGGCCGAGAAAACCCAAATGAGTACCGCCGATCAAGGCGTGAATATGCTTGATCCCGGTCTTCGCCATGGCATGATGAATAATATTGATCATGCCGGCGTGGGCACAGCCGAAGATGATAGTCAAACCCTTGTCGGATCGCACAATCAGTGATTGGTCGTCCGGGAAAGGGTCGGTAGCGTAATTGCTGCCGTCCCAGTATTTCTGATTTTCATCAGGCTGTTCAAAGGTGGTGATGCGCGGCACTTCGCCGGTCAAAAAAACACCCGGAAGAATCTCCTGAAAATCACGGTTGACAATGAAGTTGGCCCCGAGCGAGGAAAGAAAGGCCTTTTTGAAAGGAATCCCTTTGAACGTGCGATGATCACTATCCTTTTTTATCAGCCAGCGGTCGCGGAAGACCTCGGGATGGGCATGGATGTCGACCTTTCCTTTCAATGCAAGAATTTTTGCCAGACCGCCGGCATGGTCATCGTGACCGTGGCTCAGGACGATTTTTTCAATGGAACGCAGGTCTTTGCCAAACTCCAGGGCGTTGTCGATCAGAAACTTTCCGGCCCCGGTGTCGAAAAGAATGTTGCCTTCGGGGGTTTCGACCAGGGCGGAGAAGCCGTGTTCGGCGCTGCCACGGCGACCAACGGAATTTTCGCAGAGAATGGTGATTTCAGACATGGGAGCTCATTTCCTGTCAACTTCTTTTTTTCGAATAAAAATCAGTTGCTTCTGTCCGGGAAGGTGTGAAAAAGATTGTCCGTCAAAGAGCGAACGGCCTCGTTGAGGTTGACGAGAAATTGGGTTCGTCTCAGGAAGAGGCTTTGTGAATAGCTTCTTCCCATCCCTTTGTCCCGCCACAACTCCTCGGGATTTTGAACCGAAATCAGCCTGGCTGTGGCATTGATGGTAATGGCAGGCCCCGGGGTGTCGGGAGTCCGTTCCGTGATGTCGATGCCAAAATGGGAAAGGACCCGGATTACCACGACACCGTCAACCCCTTCAGCCAGGCCGGCTGTAATATCGGTGGGCTCAAGGGCGAGGGTATCAACCTTGTCGCTGGCGGGCAAGAGTTCATTGCTGAGGATAAGGGTGTCATAGCCCCTGGCTTGAAGCTGTTTTTCTGTAGCGCGCAGAATTATCCGGCTTAGCCGCACATCAAGGGGTTCGGCGTACCTTGCGGTGTAGGAAACGGGATATATTGCCAATGTCTTGAGGGGTGTTGTTTCCAGGGAGGCGGCAAGGTGCTGTGGTGTTTTGCCAATTCCGGTGCATGAAAGGAGAAATAACATCGGAATAAAAACAACCAGGGGAAATTTTACTTTGGTCATATGGCTTTTCATGAGAACCTCCGGTTTATGATTAGCGACCGTGGGGTGAGATTTGAAATGCTGACCCCAATAAAAGTACCATGATTGACAGGATTTTCATCTTACATTTTTTAAAATTTTAATTGATATGGAATTTCAACCCTAAACATGTTATGTGTGCAGGATAAGAAAATAGGATCGATTCCATAGTGTCTCAAGCGCAGAAAGGACATTGAATGAAAAAAACAGCTATTTTCTCAATGGGTTTTATGGTTTTTTGGTTAATTGCCGCTGCATCAGGCATAGCCGAAGAAGCAAAAAAGCCCGAGGGCATCGAAGCTCAGACCAGTTACGCCCTGGGTCTCAACATCGGCCGGGGTTTTCAATCCCAGGGCATCGAAATCCAGAACGACGTTTTTCTGCAAGGATTGAACGATGGGCTGAAAGGTTCCGCTCCCCTGTTGACCGACGAAGAAATGCGTACCGCCATGGAGACCTTGCGGGCTGAACTCGAAAAGAAACATCTGGCCAAACTCGAGGCCATGGGCAAAAAAAATCTGGAAGAGAGTGAAGCTTTTTTCGCTGCAAACAAGAAGGAAAAAGGGGTTGTGACTCTGGCCAGCGGCCTTCAGTACAAAATTGAAAAAAAAGGAACCGGCAACAGCCCGGGCAAGGACGACACGGTCACGGTTCACTATCAGGGTACCCTGCTGGACGGCCAGGAGTTCGACAGCTCAGTTAAACGTGGTCAGCCTGCTACCTTCAAGGTCGGCGGCGTCATTGCCGGCTGGACCGAAGCTCTTCAGTTGATGAAAGAGGGCGCCAAGTGGCGGCTGTTTATTCCTCCTCATCTTGCCTATGGTGAGCGGGGTCGGCCGCCGGTCATTCTGCCCAACTCCGCTTTGATTTTTGATGTTGAACTTCTGAAAGTTAACTGATAGCAGATTTTAAGAGCCGTTATTCCAGTTGGGTTGGAACAACGGCTTTTTTGCGCGCCTTGACAAATCCCTTTTGGGTGACTATTTATGAGGCGTCGAGTTATTATCTCAGAAACTTTTTAGGCAGATGACTTCATGGCGGGTTTTCTAAGGGCCATGATGTCCATGTGGCGAACAGATACAACGCAGGAGGAAAAAGGGAACCATGACGGATCAGGCAGGCATTGAAAAAGGCAACATTTCTATCAGCACCGAGAATATTTTTCCGATCATTAAAAAATGGCTTTATAGCGATAAGGACATCTTTCTAAGGGAACTGGTTTCCAATGCCATAGACGCTATAAACAAGCTCCAGCATATCAATGTGGTGGAACAGCTCAAACTGCTGGATGATTACGGTGTCGACATCACGGTCGATAAAGACCAGGGCACTTTGACTGTCAAGGACAATGGTATCGGCATGACCGCTGACGAGGTAAGGCGTTATATCAATCAGGTCGCCTTTTCCTCGGCAGAGGAGTTCGTACAAAAATTCAAGAATCTTGAAGACGCCAGCCAGATCATCGGCCATTTCGGCCTTGGTTTTTATTCGACCTTCATGGTGGCAAATAAGGTTGAGATTCGCACCCTTTCCTACCAGGACGGGGCAAAGGGGGTGCACTGGAGCTGTGACGGCTCAACCGCCTACGAGCTCGAGGAAACCGGCAAGAAGGATCGCGGCACCGAGATCATCCTTTATCTGGCCGATGATGAAAAGGAGTTTCTTGATCCTGTTAAAATTCGCGAAATTCTCAAAAAATATTGTAATTTTCTGCCCCATCCGATCCGCCTGGCCGGGGACCAGGTCAACGACCGCAACCCGCTTTGGGCCAAGACTCCCAGTGAAGTCAGCGTAGAGGATTACAAGACCTTTTATACCAAGCTCTATCCGTTTGCCGAAGAGCCCCTTTTCTGGATCCACCTCAATATTGATTTCCCGTTCAACCTCAAGGGTATCCTTTATTTTCCCAAGTTGAATACGGAATTTGACGTTTCCAAATCACATATTAAACTCTTCTGCAATCAGGTCTTTGTCACTGACAACTGTCCCGAACTGATTCCAGAGTTTCTGACGCCCCTGCAGGGCTGTATTGATGCACCGGACCTGCCCTTGAATGTTTCGCGCAGTTATCTTCAAAATGAACCCCAGGTTAGAAAAATTCGCGAAGTTGTTGCTGGCCGCGTGGCCTCAAAGGTAAACGAGCTTGCCAAAGGAGACCAGGAGGTCTATGCCAAGATATGGGATGATATTCATACCTTTGTCAAATACGGCATGATCAGGGACGACAAGTTTCACGACAAGGTCAAAGATCAGATTATTTTCCGGGTCGCGGGCGGCCAGACTTACACCACTCTTCCCGAATATCTTCATCGTGCCGCAGCGAGCCACGAAAACAAGGTATTTTACTCCAATGACGAAGCCGCCCAGTCCACCTACCTGAAACTTTTTCAGAAGCAGGAGATGGAGGTTCTCGTCCTGGATGCCCTGATCGACAGTCATTTTATTCAACATCTGGAGATGAAGAATCCGGACGTCACCTTTAAGCGGGTCGACTCCGAACTGACTGAAAACCTCATCGAGGCCGGGGAGGAAAAGAAAATTATCACCGGTCCCGACCAGAAGAGCGACGACGAGAGAATCGAGGCGATATTCAAGGAAGCCCTGGTTGAAAAAAGCCATCAAGTCAAAGTCCAGGGGCTGAAAGACGAGTCCGTCCCCGCTGTAATTCTGCTGCCGGAGGAGAATCGCCGTATGCAGGAACTGACCCGCCTGATGGGGGCCAAAGACGTCGATCTTTTTAAAGACAGCACCTTTTTGGTCAATGCTGCCAACCCTCTGGTCAAGAACCTGGTGCGCATTGATCAGGCCGGCAAAAAAGAGGAGGTGCGTCTTCTCATTGATCAGATTTATGATCTTGCCTACCTCTCCCACAAATCCTTTGACAAAAAGCGGATGGAGGCTTTTTTGGAACGCAGCAACAAGGTTTTGGAACTGCTCAGCCGCGAGATAGATGAATAGTTTGCCTTTAACAGCTGTTTTAACAAGGGGGCGGCTATCCGCCCCTTTTTTTATCCCTCTTCGTAAGGTTCTCACTTAAGGAATTTTTGGCGGTGAAAAGTCCGTTTCTTGACGACGGGGAGAAGCTGCTGTATAGAAAGAGTAGAGCTTTTTGTGCGTCAATTTAACAATTTGCTCTGTTGTGTGGTTTTAATGTTTCATTTTTTTATGGAAAGGAAAATCAATGGCTGAACGTCGTCCCCTTGAATTTATTGGAAACAACGCCGTTCTTCATTCAGACGGCAGGGTTTGCGAGACGGCCGAGGATTTTATTCGGAGTCCCCATTTCCGGCAGGTCCTCGACAGTTTTATTGACGGCTTGTCGCAGCATCATTCCATGCTTTTGGGCATCTTCGGAGAAGAAGAAGAGCATTTTGTTTCGAGAATCAAATCCTTTTTGGACGGTCTCAAATCAGGTGGGGAGAGCAGTGCCGTTATCAAGGAAAAACGTGCTGTCCCAGTTGAAGAGCGCGACCTTTTGGTCGAGACCCTGGTCCTGCTGCTGAAGTTAAAAGCCTCTGAAGTTCCGGCAGTGCTCAAGGATGCCGAAAGGCTGTTGAAGGACAGCGGTCTATTCATGCAGTTTGTCGACGCTCTCTATGAGCATTGGCGTCGTTTCGACCGGCTTTTGGTGGTTTCCAATGACCGCCACAACCTGCGCCCCAGGACGGTTATCAAGGAGAATATCGAGAAACTCAATTCCTTGATTATCAACATTTATCGCGATATCAGGGAGAGCCTGATGGGCGATCCCCCAAGGACTTACAGGCAGGTCCGGGCGGGTGCCGAGATGACGGTTATCACGCAGAAGCACCCGGCTTTCCCGCTTAATGGCGTTTATTCCCGTTTCGCCCTGGTCCCCATGATCCGTCAGTCGATTATCGCTCCACCTTTGATTCTCAACCCGCCCATGAACAAAAGGACGGGAAGCTTTGAAAAAACCGAAAAAAATCCTGCCGGACTTTTCGACGTCAAGCCTGGCGACTGGCTTTGTTACCCGGCCAAGGTCGGGGAGTTGATCATCTATGTCTATTTTCACAAGGTCTTCATTGAATTGGGATTTAGCCTCTGCAACCTGTTTGCTCTCGCTTATGACTCCGAGCTTGAGAAAAAACCGGATGCTGTTTATTTCTATGGTGTCCCCGGAGATTGCCTTGATCAGATAGCTTCTTTCCCCACGGTTTTTTTTGAAGATGCTGATAATGGTTTTCTTACTGCTGCCGTACCCGGGCGGGATGAGTTCGGTTATTTTGGCTATTTGAAAAAAATGATGCTGACCTTGCACAATATCATCATGATGAAAAAAGGGCGCTTCCCTTATCATGGTGCCTTTGTCAGGGTCATATTGAAGGGCGGCAAAGAAGCCAACATCCTGTTGATCGGGGATTCCGGTGCCGGGAAGTCCGAAACCCTGGAGGCCTTTCGCAAGGTCGGCGATGAATACATCCAGGATCTTGTCATTATTGCCGATGACATGGGCTCAATTGCTCTTCCCGCCAGCGGCAGGCCCAAGGGATACGGAACCGAGATCGGGGCTTTTCTGCGTGTCGACGACCTTGGTCCGGGCTACGCCTTCGGCCAATTGGATGGGGCCATCATTATGAGCGCGGCCCGGACAAATGCCCGCATCATTATTCCCGTGACCCCCTTTGAAAATATTATCAAGGGACATGATGTCGACTTTGTTCTCTATGCCAACAATTATGATGAGACCGGGCCGGACAAGCCGGTCATCGAGAGGTTCAATACCTGTGAAGAGGCTTTGAGTGTTTTCCGGGAAGGGAAGGTGATGAGCAAAGGAACGACCACCACAACCGGTATTGTGGGGACGTATTTTGCCAATATTTTCGGTCCTCCCCAATACCAGGAACTTCATGATGAGATTGCTGACCGATATTTCAAGGTGTTTTTCAGCAGTAATGTCTTTGTCGGTCAGATGCGGACTCAACTTGGGGTCAGCGGTTCTGAAAGGACAGGTCCGGAGGAGAGCGCCAAAGCGTTGCTTGAGACAATTTTAAAGCAGCCATAGGTTTGTTAAAAATACGGTCTTTAACAAAGCGGGATGATATTAATATCATCCCGCTTAATTGTTGACGATGAATCAGTTTACAAAAGTTTTTCAGCGCCGGAGTAAACCTCTTCGACAACGAGGACGGCGGCAGCATTACCAGGGTGCTTGATGGGGTTCCATTTTTTCATGTTTTGGAAAATTTCCCCTTCTTGGTGGTACTCAATGGTTCCTTTTAATTGGTAGGCTTTGTTTGCCTCGGTCATAAAAAGAACAGAGCCTTTACTGCCCTGCAAAATGTTCTTTCGTGTTTTGTCAAAATAGTTATCCGCAATGACAATTTTGTCTTCGCCCCATTTGTTCACGCAGGTGGCGTAAATGGCATTGGGCATACCCTTCTCATCAACCGTGGTAAATATCACGGGCCCTTTTCTGGTAAACCAGGCATTGCTCACTTTTTCAGGCAGTTTGGACATTGCACCTCCTTTTTGGGGCTTTTTTGCCCCCCCTTATTTCTTCCGTGGTAGTCCAGGTTTTTTGGGGGCGCAACGGTTGACCAAGCATTAATTCCATTTTTTCAAAAAAAATATCCGATCCAAAAGGTCGACCGGTTTTGGTGGCTTTACGGATGGTTCGATTTATTTCATCGTCGTCCCGGCTGATAAATTCGGAATAACTTATTTGGTCTTTTGTGTCAAGCCAAGATGTTTTGCCCAGTAGCGCGCCTTTGGCTCCGGTGACATGAGCATAAAAGAAGGGGTCTGAAAAACGGATCAAGTCTCCGTTTGACTCTTGCAGTGTATAATGCGTTCTTTTATT
Organism: Deltaproteobacteria bacterium; assembly: GCA_016934985.1. Classification (GTDB taxonomy): domain Bacteria; phylum Desulfobacterota; class Desulfuromonadia; order Desulfuromonadales; family JAAYDE01; genus JAFGRU01. The sequence continues at coordinate 1,276 of JAFGRU010000019.1, read as the reverse complement.
TCAGAAATGCACTTTCTTAAAGCCTGGTCTTCATCCAGCCTTTTGTTTATCCGCTCAAAAACACTGCTTGCGGAGCTGTACCCTCGCATCCCGTATGCGGCACTTATTTGCGCCAAATCCTTGCGGCACAAGGCCCGGGTCAGGTATATCGCCACATTTCTCGGCTCGTTCACCATCCCCCGCACGGAGTGCATCAGGCTTTCTTCAGCCACGCCATAATATCGGCAAACCGCGCTTTTTATTGCGCCAATATCCGGGGCAAGTTGAGCGGAATCCGGAACTTGCTTATGGACTTTCTCCGTGAAAAAATTATTTTTTGCCCAATCAATGAATTCACTCCGGCCGATAATGCCGGGCCATTTCTTTCTCTCGAAAACATCAAGAATATTTTCGGAGTCTGGCTGTGCCACAAAATCACGATATAGTTCATTGCGTTTTTTTTGAGGGGTCGCGAACATGGACAGGATGAAATCTTTATGAAGCCAATCCCACCTTGCTGAACGAGAGAGGTAACCGGCATGACTGCTCCATTGGTATTGATCCAGCTTCTCAACCATTCCTGCGCGCAAGGGGTTGCGATGGATATACCGGACAAGTTCCAGCAAATAGGGGTCTTCCTCAACTAAAATGGCTTTGTAACGACCCCGGAACAAGGTTCCGTCGCAGTTATGGGCGCGGTTGTAGCGTTGGGTGTACACCCCGTTCAAATGACGCATATAGCGCGAAAGATTTCCGAGGGGGGTCTGAAGCAACAGATGATAATGGTTGCTCATCAAGCAATAAGCACTGATTTTTACAGCCCAAAGTTCGGCACTTTCCTGAAGTAATTCGATGAAAGCTTTAAAGTCTTTGGACCCTGCAAAAATCTCTTCACCACGGCGTCCACGGTTCATTACATGATACCAGGCACCGGGAAATTCAATGCGTAATGGTCGGCTCATACAGAAGATTTACCAGAATAAACTCCAAGAGTCAAACGGAGACTTGACCCCTTTGCCGGTTCAGAAGATTTACCAGAATAAACTCCAAGAGTCAAACGGAGACTTGACCCCTTTGCCGGTTGACCCCTTTGCCGGTTACAGGGTTTTCCTACACCCTCAACGTTGCGATAACCGGGCGCGTTGCTCAGCTAAAACTGGCAGAGACCTTTTCGAGAAACGCCCCGTGAAAATCGCTCCGGTTGATCGGCTGGTTCAAGTAAGCCGCTGCGCGGCAGAAAAGCTTAAGTCCCCAGCTTTCCTTTCCAATACCTCTGCACCACTTTCCCAACTTTTCT
>JAFGRU010000002.1 GCA_016934985.1 Deltaproteobacteria bacterium | reverse complement strand
AGCCGTAGATTCGGCGGTCAATGTGTCGTTTTTAGCAGCAGACGGGGGTAAAACCAGTCTGCGGAAAATTTGTTCACGGATTCAGGATCATATCATCAGGCCCCGCAAAACCGGCAAATAGGACAAACAGCCCTTGCAGGAAGAAGATTAAGGCCTTTATCGTGTTTTTTTGACAAATCTTTTCCATCTGGATTGCCATTAGTACAAGTTTCTGCCATAAATTAATGGAAATCATTTAAAATATATAATTATACGGTCGGACCGACGCCAAAAAGGGTTTTAAAAATCATGGCGCGCCCAAGGCACCTGACAGTGGCCATATTCAAAATTATCAACGGCTGTTTAAGCTGCATCCATATCACGCTGAAAACTTGACGGAATTAAGGAGTCATTACGAACAAAGTGAAAAGAGAGAACCGGTTGTCACCAATTTTCGAACTAATTAAATGATAATTATCGAAAATTGGGGACAACATAGCCCGGTTTGACCATTTTGCCCTTAATCTGAGTCCAAATCCGCAAGGTTCCAGACATTATTTTCATTTTTTGCCGGACTGGCCAGGGAATAAGCTTTTCCCTGGCAGACCTCGGGAAAGAGCCCATGCGAAAAAAAATTTTTATCAACGCCCTTCACCAGGAAGAAAGCCGGGTTGCCATTATAGAAGAGGGCACCCTGTCGGAGTATGAAGTTGAATTTGCCGGCCGTGAACAACAACGGGGCAATATTTACAAAGGGATTGTGGTCAACACTGAGCCGGGCCTCCAGGCCGCCTTCGTTAACTACGGAGAAGAACGTTATGGCTTCCTGCAGATCAGTGAGGTAAACCTGGCCCAAATTTACGGCCCGGACCACCCCAAAGCAGAGGGTTATCCACGCATCGAGCAAGTTCTAAAACCACGCCAGGAAATTCTCGTTCAGGTTGTCAAGGATGAAAGAGGTTCCAAAGGGGCCGCCCTGACCACCTACATCTCCCTGCCCGGACGCTACATGGTCCTCATGCCCTTTAGCGACACCCGTGGGGTCTCACGCAAGATCGACTCCGAAACCCAGAGAAAAAAGATCAAGGAAACCATGGCTACCTTCGATTTGCCGGAGCACACCGGCTATATCGTCAGGACCGCTGCCGTGGGCCGCAAAAAAGAGGAACTCCGCAAAGACATCGACTACCTTTTGCGCATCAACGAAAAAGTTCTTGAGCTCTACAAGGAGGCCAAGCCTCCGGCCCTGATCTATCAGGAATCGAATATGGTCATCCGCTTTCTACGGGATTATTTCGACACAGATATGGATGCCGTGGTGGTCGACAATCCCAAGGTTTTCCATGAAGCCAAAGAGTTTTTCAAGGATACCCTTCCCGACTATGCCGGCTTGGTCAAATTACACCGCGAACGCCGCCCCATCTTTTCCCGCTACCAAATCGAAGAGCAGATTGCCGCGATTGCCAAGAACAAGGTGGGACTTCCTTCCGGTGGTTCCATTGTTATCGACACAACGGAGGCCCTGGTAGCCATTGACGTCAATTCCGGGAAAACTATGGGCGAGGGGGATATTGAAAAGACGGCCTTTAAAACCAATATGGAAGCGACTACCGAAATCGCCCGCCAACTGCGCCTCCGGGACCTTGGCGGCCTGATTGTCATCGACCTTATCGATATGCGTGAAAAGGGCCATATCCGCGATGTGGAAAAAAATTTAAAGGAGGCCCTGAGCAAGGACAAAGCCCGCATAAACCTATCCCGCATCAGCAAATTCGGCCTTCTGGAAATGAGCCGCCAGCGCATCAAAACCACCCTTGGCGAAAAATCCCACCTTCCCTGCCCCTATTGCCAGGGAAGCGGACAGCTGAAAAGGGTGGAAGCCCTGGCCATTGCTTTTCTGCGCAAACTCGAGGCCGGTCTGGCTCGTGAAGACGTGGAGAAAGCCGAAGGAGAAACAGCACAGGAAACGGCCCTTTACCTGCTCAATGAAAAAAGGGCTGCCCTGGCGGAACTGGAAAAGAAGTATAAAACGACAATTATTATTAACGGTCGCCCGGAGTTGAAGCCCGACACCATGGAAATCACATTCCAAAAAATGGAGAAATCAGAAGGCTCCAGGAGCACTGCTGAAGAGGCAAAACCGGCCCAAAAGGCCGAAGCTCCAGCCCAAAGCACCCCTCCAGTCCCCACGGAAACACAGCCCGAGTCTTCCGATAAATCTGTTGCACCTGCGAAAGAAGAGAGCCACAAAAAAGGCGGATCGCGCAAATCCTCCCGCAAAAGACCATCCACCAAGCCCCAGGAGAGACCACCTGTGGCCCAGTCGGCGGGTTCACCGGAGAACGGTGCCCAAAGAACCCTGACGCAACCGACAGCCGAAAAGCTGCCCGGGCAGGAGAAAACCACTCAGACAGACCAGAAGCCAGAGACTGAAAAGACAACGGGACCGGAAACGGCAACTGAAAAACCGCAGGAATCCCCGGCTGGCCAGGAAGAAAAACCGGCGGAGCCTAATGGGAACAAACCTGCGGCACCCCAGAAGAAATCGCGGCCGCGACGAAAACCCGCAAAAAAAACTGAGAAAAAAGAGGCCGTTGCAGAGACAAGAACAGCCGCATCTGAAACGAAAGAGGAAAAATCCACCACTGAAGCGGCAGAATCCTCCAAACCGGCAGCCAAACCCCGTTCTCGCTCCTCTCGGCCAAGGCAAACCTCCAGAGGCAGACAGGTACAGAAAAAAACAGCTGAGGACACAGAATCCGTGGAGAAAATACCTTCGAGCCCGGAACAAAAATCGTTCGAGGAGGCGACACCTACTGCCAACGAACCTGGCAATACGGAAAAGAAGTGACCAGCTATTGCGGGAGTGAAAAACCCTTCTCAAAAGGTTGAAGGGAAAATGAACCTTACTATTTTTTTATTTTTACTTCTCCTTAAGGAATATGGCTAAAGCCCCTTCGCCACCAAATTTGCGGGGGGCTCTTTCCCAACTTGATACCCATGGCTGGCCCTCTTCGGCCAAAAACTCTTCCACTGCCTGACGGAGAACCGCCTCCCCGTCAGAACCGTGACCGCGACCGGTAATAATCAAGACCGTTTTCAGCCCCGCATAGGCGCAGTTTTGCAGAAAAAAGTGCACCTTAAGCAAAGCCTCTTTGCGAGTCAGGCCATGTAAGTCGATCTGTCTGTCAGGGACAATTCGTTTTTTGTTAAACTTTTTTGTCAGAGGTGGAGTTTGAAGCTCGGAAAAGGCCGAAAAATCCTCTTCCTCGAAGACCTTATCAAAATTCTTCAGCGCAGACAAAAACAGCTCTTCATCAGGGAGGTCGTTTGAAGGAGGCGGGACTGACTCGCTCTCAAACCCGGCTTCTTTGTCATGGGCATCAGAGGAAGGGGCAAAATCGCCTTCATCCCCCCCGTGCTCCGAAGAACGGGGAGTAACACCGAGGCGCCTCATCTCCTCTTCAAAAGTAAGGGCCTTTTCCTCTAAACCGGAAGAAGAGGTTGGTTCCGGTTTGGCTGGGGAAAGCGTATCAGATTGGGATGGAAGACTTTTCTTGAACTCCTTGAGGTCTTTAAAAGCCTTCTTTTTCTGCGATTTTTTATCTGCCAAACCAAGGGTTCCCGAAATTGCCCATAAGCAAAGCTGTCAAGCCATCTGTTAACGTTTTACAATCTTTCGTCGACCCTGAACAGCCTTGGTCTGCTGCTTGATCAGAGTGCCCGGTTTTTCCAGGTGAAACTGGTGCCAAAGATCGCCATAAGCCAGCATCTTCATTTTCCGGCCTTCTTTCAAGGCGGCGAGATTGGCTACCAGACGCTCATCTTCAGCGGTCTTTTTGATCCCTTTCTCCATGACATCCACGGCTCTGTCCTTTTCGCCGATTTTTTCCAGACAGAACGCATAAAGATTATAAAGAAGGGGCTCTTTCTTGGTAACACGAATAGCTTTTTCAAAAGTCTTTTTCATCTCTTTGGGCTTGTTCCGTTTCATGTAGCAGATGCCCAGCATGCCCATGGAGGCCCAGTTGCGGTTCAAACCGTTTTGCAGATAATCAAAGGCTTTGCGAAAATCGCGTTTCAGGTAATACACCATACCGATCTGAGCATTAAGCTGAGGTTTGACGTACAACTGCCACTTGGAGTATTGATAACCGCTCTGCAAAACTTTTATCGCCTTGTCTATCCTACCCGCCTGCATGTCACGTTCGGCCACCTGCATAAGGGCGGTCAACTTCTTCATAAAGATGCGGCTTAAAACGAAAAAAGCAGCCACATAAACGACCGCCATGGCAAGAACCGCAAAACCGATCTCAATTCCAGCCCCAAAATAAAGCAAAGCGCAGACTGTTCCACCAAAAGCAAATGATATTAGCAAGTTATACATTAAGAGACCCTTTCAAGGCAGGATTGATTTGGCGAAATTTTAACAACCCCCCCAACAAAAGTCAAAAAATATCGGAAGGCAAAAAATTAATGTTTACAGAAAAGATGGTGCAACATCTCGAAACTGCCTTGCGATCATAAAGAAACCTCTCTGTTCAAACAAAGCCCGGGAGGTTTCTTTCAGCAAGATACAAAGGGGCAGATGAGAATTCAGCCTTTTTCGTCTGCAACCACATGTAAAGTCAGTTTATCCCCCGGCTGAAGTACATGCGTGGCGGAAAGATTGTTCCAATGAAGAATCTCCCGGGTAGCCACGTTGAATTGACGACTGATGCCCCACAGGGTGTCACCACTACGCACCAGATAAACAATCTTCTGAAGCGACCCGACAGGCTCGGGCTGGGATGCGCTTTTCATTTCGGCAACTGTTGACCACAGAGGCGATTGAAGGTCTTCCGGAACCTGCAGCTTCAGCTGGTCACCGGGACGGAGTGTGTGTCGGGAGGGAAAACCGTTCCAGCCTTGGATTTCTCCTGTCGTGACCCCAAACTTGCGGCTGATATCCCACAGGTTGTCTCCGGAACGAACCTGATAATAAACTTCTTTTTGCGGCCCGTCATACTTGGCAGGTTCAGCTGCAGATTTAGCGGTTGAAACAAGAACCAGTTTTTCCCCTCGGGGAATTTCGTCGATATGAAGAGTCAGTTTATCTCCCGGACGCAAGACATGACCCCTTGCAAGGTTATTCCATGCCTGGATATCCTGGCTACCAACCCCGAACTCCCTAGCGATATCCCAGAGGTTGTCGCCCGTTGCGACCGTATACTGGACCTGGTAACGCCCTTTGGGAGCGTGGCTCCTGCGGGGAACAACACCTTTTTTGGAAACAACCAGCAATTGCCCCGGCCGAATGGTATTACTCCAGCCGAGGGTATTCCAAACCCTGAGATCTTTCTCGGAAACATCGAACTTACGAGCGATCTCCCACAAGGAATCACCCGTTCGCACCCTGTAGGTTTTCCTTCTGGAACGTTTATAATCATCTTTCAGCTCATCCAGGGGTAGCCGGTTGTAGCCCTCCTGCAACGGCAGAATCAGATTGTCACCGATCTGCAACGTGCGTGGATTTTTGATACTGTTCAAGGCCACGATGTCCCTCACCCGAATGCCATAACGCTTGGCGAGTGCGCCAAGGGTGTCTCCGGACTGAAGCTGGTGCCGCTTGAAGCGGGCTCTTTCACTTGCGGGAAGTTCAGCGTAATTCTTCTCAAATGCCTCCTGAAAACCAGCCGGTATTTTGACTTGATAGTTTTTTTCCCCCGGCGGGGTACACCAGCGCTTGAGCTCGGGATTTAAATGTTTGATTTTTTTATAATTCGTATCGCACAATCGGGCGATAACCTCAAGATCCGTAGAGGTGGGAACGCTGACCGTGTCAAAAACCAGTGGGGCATGATAATTGAGGTTCTGAAAACCAAATTTCTCAGGTTTACGGACAATTTTCAGGGTGGCGAGAAATTTGGGCAGGTAATTCCGGGTCTCGGCCCGGAGATATTTCTGCCGAGAAAGCTCAAAGAAGTCTCTCGAACCGGTTTTTCGTATGGCACGTTGGACTGTCCCCGCTCCGGCGTTGTAGGCGGCCACCGCCAGATACCAATCACCAAACCGGTCATAGAGTCTTTTCAGGTGGAGAGCTGCGGCACGAGTCGATTTAACCGGGTCCCTTCTCTCATCATGCCACCAATCGTTGTCCAGGCCATAAATACGACCCGTTCCTTCAATAAACTGCCAGGGACCGGCCGCCCTTGCCCAACTGTAGGCATGTTCGACAAAACCAGATTCGATTAGGGCCAGATAAACCAGATCCTCGGGGAGACCCTCTTCGGAAAATATCTTTTTCATCACAGGGACATAGCGACCTGAACGCTCCAGACGCCTCTGGAACCCTTTGGCACCGGGGCCGCTTAACCCTTTGACAAAATGTTCAACGCTAGGATGATCGGCAACCGGCAACTCAAACTTGACCCGATAAGCCGGAATTTCATCAACAACAACGGCAGCCTCGTCCTCCTCATATTCGTCCTCTTCAAAAGCCACCAGTTCCTCGGCATCCGGAGCCTCGGCAGGGGCCATACTGCTGACCACCGTTGGGGGGGTAAGCTCGTCCGAAGCCACTTCGGATACGGCCTCTGTATCACCGGCATTCGAATCACCTTTGATTAGGGAAGACCAATTCTTAACGTTGCCTGACTGGCAGGCGGTCAAAATCAAAAGCAACCAAAAACATACAAATTGTCGCAAAACCAGATGCCTCCTTACTAATACCAGAATCCGTAAGCTACGGCCGGGAAACAGCACAAGTTTTTAACCTGGCTACACATTTCAGAAACCAGCGCCGAACCTACGGGTGTGCCTTAAGATTTTTGAAACACTTGTTCAGGCCAACCACTTACAGGCTTTTTCCGCCCCCAACCCATGGATGCAGGTTACAACACATACGGGTTATGATTCATTTATACCTTTTTCAGGCCAGAAGCGGGATTCCAACTCAGCCAGAAAAGGGAGGAGAGTTTCGCGTTTCCTGGCACAGATTGGGACTGCCCCGAATCTGCGGCACAAAGGGCCAACCTCTTCGATTGGAACTCGGTCGGTCTTGTTGAAAACCAGAAGTCTGGCCTTTTGGGCCAAGCCGAGTTCATGCAAGATTTTCTCCACCGCCTTTATCTGGGCCTCGAAGCGCGGATGAGACAAATCGACCAGGTGAACCAGAAGATCCGCATCTTCCAGTTCCTCAAGGGTTGCCTTGAAGGCTCCCAACAAGCTTTCCGGAAGGTCGCGGATAAACCCTACGGTATCGGTGATAATGATTTCCCGCTCCCGGGGAAAACGCAAGCGCCGGGTCGCGGTATCGAGGGTGGCAAACAACAGATCTTCGGTGAAGGTTTCACTACGGGTGAGAATATTCAGGAGGGTCGATTTGCCAGCATTCGTATAGCCGACAATAGACACGATGGGAATGCCTGCATTTGCCCTGAGACTGCGGCGCTGTACCCGGCTCTGCGAAAGCCCTTTGAGCTGTTTTTCGAGCCGTGAGATTCTATCCCGGATGCGCCGTCGGTCGATTTCCAGCTTTGTCTCCCCGGGACCACGCCCCCCAATCCCACCCATAAGCCGTGACATAGCTGTTCCCTTGCCGGTCAGGCGAGGCAGGATGTATTTCAACTGTGCCAGTTCCACCTGCACCTTGCCATCCAGGGTATGGGCTCTCTTGGCAAATATGTCGAGAATGACCTGGGTGCGATCGATAACCCTGATTTCCGTGAGAGCGGAGATTGAACGGATCTGGGCGGCCGTCAAATCCTGATCGAAAATCAACAGGTCAGCGCCCTTCTCCAAAGCGTTGATCACCACCTCCTTGAGTTTCCCTTCCCCAATCAGATATTTGGGGTTGGGACGGGAAGTCCTCTGCACCTCCCTGGCGACGACATGAACCCCGGCCGTGCGCGCCAACTCTTCCAACTCGGCCAGGGAATCCTCAATTTCATGGCGGCTTCTGGAAGAGGCTGAAACCAGAATAGCCCGTTCTCCCGCTCCCGATACATCCGTAAGATCGGCGACCTTACGGGAGATCTCCTCTTCCAGAGAGCGCAGGAACAGGCGGGCATCAAGCTCTAAATGATGAATGTCAGGCAGAGAAACGTTTTCAACACTCTTCTTCTCAGGATTAGGGGGGAGGAGGTAGGCGTAATGAACCTCTCCGGGCAAACCGTTCCCGGCAACGCAGATAACCATCATCATGTCGAGGCGCAGCAGAGAAAGGTCGGTGACATCATCCCTTGAGAGAGGCGAACTGTCGAGGTGGGTGTGAATACAACGAAGGCCCTTGAGGCCACCGCGGCCAACGGGATAATGGCTAAGGTCGGGGATCATGATTTCCCTGTCGTCCCCGACAATGACATACTTGATCGAGCCGTCGCGGCTTATGAGAATGCCGATCTGGCGACTGATCTCGAAAGAGAGCTGGCTCAGATAGCGGGCCAGCTCCGAGGTAATAATACGGTTGGCCGGTATCCGCCGACGATAGATTTTTTCCAGCGATTTGAGCCGGCTGGCCTTTAGACCGGAAAGGTTTCCGTAGAGCACGATTCAGGGCTCCAACCCATGATATGGTTTTTTATCAATAAAATGCAGGGCCGCATACCCTGCAAAAGGCAGGGAACGGCGCGAGGATCCTGTTTTCGAGGATATAACGCAAAGAAAACGTTTTGTCCAGAACCACAACTTGAAAGATGGGCTGCAAAACCCTTTTGCCGACTTATTATTTTTTTGAAGCGGGCCGCCGGAAGCCACCCTTTCCAGGAACAATCCTTGCAAATCCTCACCCGAATCGCCTCAGCCGACAAACGGTCCGGCAAATAAAAGGGCTCAAGCTTTCACCGCATCGGGAACAAACATGTTACCCTTACAAAGAGTCCTGCTTTGTTCTTTTACAACACAGTGTAGCAGAAACCCCTCAGACACCTTTGTTGCGGACTAGCCTTTTTTAACCCTGACTTTGATTTTGGGCTTGCCGTCTTCAGCCACCACCTCAACAGACAGGTTCACATTGGAAGAACCCAGTTTCTGGGCAACCTTTTCTTTCTGATGAGTCAGGAAAGCAGCGATTTGCGCACGGTCGGGAACCTTGCCGCCGGACTGGCAGGCTTCGCTGACACGAAGATAATCCTTATACAGGGTATCGACTTGAACATCGTCCGCTGAAGGTGCAGGAGCGCTGGGTTTTCCACCAGTCGGAACTCCGCCGGGCTGACCCCGGGTATATTTTCCTTCATCGATCATCCGGACGATACGATCCCAATACTGGGCGTAAGAATAAAACCTGCCTGACAGTGTCTGATATCTGAAGTTCAAATCAGTTTGTAAAATCCTGCGGTTGACAAACTGACGAAGGCGCCGCGCCAGGTCTTCACGTTCCCTGAGCGGCTCCCGCTTCTCGATTTTCAGAAAGTATTTTTCATATAGAATTTCAAGTTCCCTGAGCTTGGCCTCAATATCAGCCAAAGCTTTGTTAATAATGATCTTATCAGTCTGTTGTGTCATAAAAAGATACCCCTTTAACCCGATAAAAGCATTAAGCCCATTGACCTTGACGGAAAATGCAAAAACATGCTATGAAAATTTCGCGGTTAGTAACCTGGGTCCGTGGGTTGGGGGCGGTAAAAGAGTGTAAGTGCTTGGCCTGAACAAGTGTTTCAAAAATCTTAAGGCGCACCCTAGGGTTCGTCGGTGATTTTTTGAATACTTTAGGCAGGTCAATGATTTGCGCTATTGCCCGGTCAAACTCACGGATGCAGGTTTAACACAAGGACCGACAATGAAAAATAAAAAATTAGCAGCAGTAATCCTCGCCGCCGGCCGCGGCACCCGCATGAAATCCAAACGTTCGAAAATCCTCCACCCACTGGCCGGAGTACCCATGGGGGCCTATCCCATCCAACTGGCCAGGGAACTGGGAGCAGACCCGGTGGCGCTGGTTATCGGGCACGATCCTGAAAACGTCCGCGACACGTTTGCCGAGGCAAACGTCCAGTTCACCCTGCAGGCCGAGCAGCTGGGGACCGGTCACGCTCTTCTCTGCGCCGAAAACCTGTTGCGCGACTTTAAAGGCAGCCTGCTGCTCCTATGCGGGGATGTCCCGCTGCTTTGCGCCGACACCCTTGAACGTCTGTGCGACCAGCACTTCTCCCAGAAGGCGGCCATGACCCTTCTGACCGTCAATCTCCCGGACCCCAAGGGATACGGCAGGATTATCCGCCAGGGCGAAGATGTAATCCGCATCGTTGAAGACAAAGATGCTTCATCCGAAGAAAAAACTATAACCGAGATTAACACAGGAATCTATCTATTTGAAGCTCCTCTGATTTTCGAGCTTCTTGGTCAACTGGGCAATAACAACTCGCAGGGTGAATACTACCTGACCGACACCATAGAGCTGGCTCGCGAAAAAGGCCTGAAAGTTTCCGCCCTGGCAACAGATCATCCTGAGGAAGTTCAGGGCATCAATGACCGTGTCCACCTGGCCCAGGCCGAAGCTGTTTTGAGACGGCGTATTAATGAAAAATTGATGCGCAACGGCGTATCCCTGGTTGACCCAAGTGCCACCTATATCGATGCCGATGTTGAAGTCGGCGAAGACACCCTGATATATCCCGGAGCCGTCATCAGCGGCGCAACCCGCATCGGCTGTGACTGTATCATTGAGGCAGGCAGCATCATTTGCGGCTGCCATATTGCCGATAAAGTGCATATAAAAGCGGGCTCGGTTCTGACTGATTCAGAGGTCGGAAAAAATTCCCAAGTTGGCCCCATGGCCCACCTCCGGCCGGGAACCATACTCCGCGGCGACAATAAAATCGGCAATTTTGTCGAAACCAAAAAAGCCGATATCGGCGAGCACAGTAAAGCCAGCCATCTGACCTACCTGGGAGACACGGAAATCGGCAAAGATGTCAACATCGGCTGCGGCACCATCACCTGCAACTACGATGGTGTCAACAAACACAAAACCATCATTGAAGATCACGTTTTTGTCGGCAGTGACACTCAATTCGTGGCCCCCGTAGTCATCGGCAGAAACAGCCTCGTCGGCGCCGGATCGACCATTACCAGGGATGTCCCGCCGGATGCCCTGGCCATCTCCCGCACGGAACAGAAGAACATCGAAGGCTGGCGCCTGCGAAAGAAAAAAAAGTCCGACTGAATTTCCGTCCCGCTTCATCTCTTTGTTAATTTATTTAAACCCTTATTAAACAAGGTTACTCTCATATGTGTGGAATCGTTGGTTATACAGGCATCCAGAACGCTTCTGACATAATAATCGACGGGCTGAGACGGCTTGAATACCGTGGTTACGACTCGGCGGGCATTGCCACCCTCAACGCCCAGAAAAAAATCGAAATCCGCCGCGCCGAAGGCAAGCTCACCAAGCTGGAAAAAATCCTCAGAACCGAACCGGTCGAAGGCTGTTGCGGAATCGGCCACACCCGCTGGGCCACCCACGGCCGCCCGTCGGAGACCAACGCCCATCCTCACCGTTCCGACGGAATCGTCGTGGTTCATAATGGTATTATCGAAAACTATCTCGACCTCAAAAACGAACTTCAAAAAAGCGGTTACCAATTTTCCTCGGAAACCGATACCGAAATCATTGCTCACCTCATCCATTGCCACTATCAACAGGCCGGGAATCTCGAAAGCGCGGTACGGCTCGCCCTGCAGGAAGTCCGCGGTTCCTACGCCATCGGCGTCATCTGCGAATACGAACCTGGCGTTATGATCTCCGCCCGTCTCGGCTCCCCTTTAGTTGTCGGCCAGGGTGAAGGCGAATACTTTGTCGCCTCGGACATTCCCGCCATTCTGCGCTACACCAAGGAGATGATCTTTTTGGAAGACGGCGAAATGGCGGTTTTTTCTCCCTCTGGAATGCGTTTTACCACTCTGGACGGTCAGCTCATAGAAAAGCAGTCAAAGACCATCACCTGGACCCTGCAGATGGCGGAAAAAGGGGGCTACAAACACTTCATGCTCAAGGAAATCTTTGAGCAGCCCCGCGCCGTTACCGACACCCTGACCGGACGGATTCAGGAATCCTGCAGCATATATCTCGAAGACCTGCAGCTCTCGAAAGAAATTTTCAAAGCACTGAATAAGATCTATATTGTTGCCTGCGGCACTTCCTGGCACGCCGGCATGGTGGCCAAATACTTCTTTGAAAAGATCTGCCGCATCCCGGTTGAAATCGACATCGCCAGCGAGTTCCGCTACCGCAACCCGATCATTGACGAGAGCACCCTGACCTTGCTCATCAGCCAGAGCGGCGAAACCGCCGACACCCTCGCGGCGCTGCGGGAAGCCAAAGGTCAGGGGGGCAAAACCCTGGCTATCTGCAATGTCGTCGACTCGACCATCCCCCGTGAAAGCGACGGCGTCATCTACACCCATGCGGGGCCGGAAATCGGCGTCGCTTCGACCAAGGCCTTTACCACCCAGTTGATCGCCCTTTACCTTCTTTCCCTTCATGCGGCCCTCTGCCGCGGCAACCTGTCTGCCGGGGATTGCGCCCGTTTTGCCGAGGAATTGATTAAACTGCCGAGAAAGATCGAAAGCACCCTGGAACTGGATCCGCAGATTCAGGAAATCGCCAAAAAATTTAAGGACTCCACAGACTTCCTCTATCTCGGCCGGGGCAATCAATTTCCCATCGCCCTGGAAGGCGCCCTGAAGCTCAAGGAAATCTCCTACATCCACGCGGAAGGCTACCCCGCCGGTGAGATGAAACACGGCCCCATAGCCCTTATCGACGAACAGATGCCGGTGATGATGATTGCCACCCGCAACGATATTTTCGAGAAATCCCTCTCCAACATGGAAGAGGTCAAGGCCAGGGGCGGCATGATCATCGCCCTCACCGACAAACCCGATGAAGAGTTGGACAAACGCGCCGACGCCGTCCTCGTCGTGCCCGAGACCCTCGACGAGTTCATGCCCATATTGACGGTGGTCCCCCTCCAACTGCTCGCCTACCACATTGCCGTCCTCAAAGGGACCGACGTCGACCAGCCCCGCAATCTGGCCAAAAGCGTTACCGTGGAATAGTCTGAATCCCTTTTTCCACACCTGTTGTCGATTTGGAATAAAGTATCATACTAAGTAATAAAGTATCATACTGAATTTCAGGCAACAAACTTGCATACAAAAGCCATCCGGTTTAATTAGGTTTTCCTAAATAATCTTGGATGGTTTTTTTATGGCTGCAAAAAAGCATGGCAACTTGGAGAAAAAAAACCAAAAGTGGATTAAGGAAGGTCGCGGAACTGGGCGCGGCAAAAGCTATAAACCTTGGTTGACAGTCCGTGATTTAGCATCATCTGGACGCTCCCACCGTCTCTTTGGGCATAAATCCCAGCGGACACATCACCTGTTCTCTGATTTGGAACTGTCAGTATTTTTGCTTCTTGAATGGCATATTGACACGGAAGAAATCAGGGAACAGTTCCCCCTTCGTCTTGAAGAAACAACAGTATTGGCTACAGCAGCTGGAATTGCCCATCCCTCTTTCCAAGGGTCATTTCAGATAATGTCATCCGATTTTCTTGTAAATACTCGAGACAAATCCCGCCCAATATTTTCCCTCCAGGCCAAATATTCAAAGGACTTGCAGAATGCCCGTACCGTTGAAAAATTGGAGCTTGAACGACGGTATTGGCTTCAAAAAGACGTCCCTTGGATGCTCATAACCGAAAAAGATATTCCAAAGGTTTTATTTGAAAACATTAAATGGCTTTATGCCGCTCAAAGCAATGAATCAAGTAAAGTCCAGATTCCCAACCGAGTCGACTTTTTCTGCCACCATTTCAACAAAAAACCTGACGACACCATCTTTGAAATTGCAAAAGCTCTGGATATTGCTTATGAGCAAGAACCTGGGGAAAACCTTCGTGAAATAAGATATTTATTGTCAACGAGGTGCTTTCTTTTTGATTTCACCATCCCATTCCGAAAATTAAAAGCTTCAGATTTACAGGTTGCTAACGTCCCCGCCCTCCTGGAAGGTTTACGTGTTTCGAGTCAATGAAGTTGTAAAGAAAGAACAAACCCTTTATCGCATTCTCAAATTGTTGCCAGAAGAAGTTGTCTGGATTCCGGTTGAGGATGAAAAAGCATTTCCATCTCTTGTTTTAAAAAAAGAATTAACTGCTGCAATTGACGATGAAATACTGACTCGGCATAAAGATCCCTATGAATATCTTGCACTGGAAAATCCCATAAGAGGGTCAAAAAACCAATTACAGCGAGACAAAAATTATGCATTGATCAAACCTCTGATAGACGAACCTCTCTTTTATGACCCAAAAATAAGATCTTCTATAATCCAAAGAATCATTCAAGAGCAAGGAACGACAAAACAAACTCTGTATCGAAATATAAAGCGTTATTGGCAAAGAGGGCAAACACCCAACGCACTAATCCCGGACTACACTAAGTGCGGAGGCAAAGGGAGTAAACATACTGCCAAAGATAAAAAGTTAGGCCGGCCAAGAAAATATACCCCTGGCGTTGGCGCCTTCATTGATGATCATATTGAAAAAATGTTTCGCCGGATTGTTGAAAAATATGAGGTGGTCAAGTAAAAATGGACAGTTGATTAAGCCACTTTTTT
>JAFGRU010000018.1 GCA_016934985.1 Deltaproteobacteria bacterium | reverse complement strand
GATGTGGATAAACTGGTCGCGTGGGCCAGACAAGGTCCCCCGGCTGCCAGGGTAACTGACATTCAGGTAAACTTTTCCAATTACCTGCGCAAATTTGAGGGGTTTGAAATTCGCTACTGGTAATCAGCTGAACTCCTTGATATGAAAATTGTTTTTTATACAGGAAATTACGTTCAATTATGCGTATTCATTATCTTCAGCACGTTTCTTTTGAGGGCCCTGGCATCATAGCGGACTATGCCCGGGTCAATGGACACACCTTGACGGTTACCAGGCTCTTTGGTTGCGAGGCTTTTCCCGCTTTGACGGACATCGATTTACTGGTGATAATGGGTGGGCCCATGAACATTTTCGAGGAAGAGAAGTATCCCTGGCTGGTTGGGGAAAAAATCTTCATTCGCAAGGTTGTTGACGCGGGAAAGCCGGTTCTGGGGATATGTCTCGGGGCTCAGCTGCTTGCCGACGTTTTGGGCGGACGTGTATTCCCCGGCAAGTATAAAGAGATTGGCTGGTTCCCCGTAAACTTGACCGGGGAGGGGAGACAGTCCGGCATTGGCGCGTTTTTCCCGAAAGATACAGCCGTTTTTCAATGGCATGGCGACACCTTTTCCATACCGCCGGGGGCCGTTCAACTGATTGAGAGCGATGGGTGCAGCAATCAGGCATTCCTGTATGATGAGCGGGTGCTTGGTCTGCAGTTTCATCTGGAGTCGACCCCTGACAGTATTCGTTCTCTGGTCGAGCACTGCGGCGATGAAATTGTTGAAGGGAAGTTCATCCAGACCGCCGACGAGATGCTGGCGCCTCCAATGGGCTGTTTCTGTGCCATAAACGACGCCATGTTCAGCATTCTCGATTACCTCCTCGCAAAGGTTTAGACGGTTAATTCCTGAGGCTGCATTTCTGATAGAAGCAGTTTGCGACCTCTTTTAATCCTGTTCCCGGGGGGAGCTTTTCATGGGCGCCAATGACCAGAAAACCTCCCGGCGCCAGCCGCTCTGCCAGGTGCGATAATATCTTCGCCTGAAAATCTTCCTCAAAATAGGTAAAGACCAGGTTGCGGCAGAGAATCAAATCATAGTGGCTGTTTGGGTGACTGTCCTGAATGTCTTCTCTTAAAAAGCTGATGTAAGTTCGAAAAGTCGGCTGCAGATGGTAACCGCCCGCCCTTAAACAAAAACCTTGGGTTTTTATATCCTCTGGAAGTTCTCTGATAGAACTGAAGGGGTAGCAGGCCTCTTCGGCACGTTTTAAACACTCGGGGGCGACATCCGTGGCAATAACCTGGAAATTTATTTGGGGGTATTGGGGTTTTAAGCGTAAATCCCAGAGCAGGGCCAGGGTATAAGGCTCTTCTCCCGATGCACAGCCCGCACTCCAGCAGCGCAGGGCTTTTTCTCCCCTTTTTTCAGATGTTTCCGCCAAAAGGGGCAGTATCTGTTTCTCCAGAATTTGGAATACTACCCTGTCCCGGTAAAAACGGGAGATGGTTATCCGGCAAAGGTCCTTCAGGATGCTCCATTCAGCCGGATGCTTTTTGAGATAGGAATGGTAGCTGGCGAGGTCGGCGAGGTGTAACTCCTGAATGCGGCGACGTATCCTTTTGCAAACTTGCCCATGGACTTTCCGGTACCCGGACCAGCGCAGGGAAAGGCGAGGCAGGATATTTTGCAGGAATTCAATGCAATGAAGGTCTTTCAGGTTGTTCCCCACATTAAGGGTTTAAAGGCAAAAGATGTTCCTCGCCCGGATTTGTCATGATGCCTGGTCACGAAACGGTTAAACGTGCGTCAGGCCAAGCCAGGCGACTTGCTTCGCAGGCGTACCGGCAGTACGTCGAAGAGCAGGGGGGAACACGGCTTGAGATGGCGTGCAATTGACAGTTTCAGCAAAAGTTTTCATGAAAAATCCCGACTTAATAATTTCAGTTTACCAGACCGGAAATGAAGCAGACTTCCATTAATCTTTTTGTCTACGGAACTCTCAAGAAATGCCATCCCGCCCATGACCGGTTTTGCCGCAATGCCGCCCTGGTTTCCCCTGCCAGACTGAGGGGGCGGTTGTATCTGCTTCCTGAAGGCTACCCCATTTTGGAGGTCCCCCAAGAGGATATTCTTGCTTTTGGAAGTGGGGATATTCCAAAGGATACTGCTCTGGAAAAACAGATGGCGGGCCTATGTTCAGGAAAACCCTTTAGCCAGGGTGCCGGGGCTGAGTGGCAGGAAATCCTTGGTGAAATTCTAAGACTTGAAAATCCTCTAGAAACCCTTCCTGACATCGATGAATATGAAAATTTTTCCCCGTCCGGAAATAGCCTCTATCAGCGGGCGCTTGTATTGGTTGATTCGCCTGCCGGGAGAAAAACGGCCTGGACTTATGTGGTTGCGGGCGACTCAAAAAAAGACCAACTCCGTGGCGCCCGTTTTATTTCCGTCTGGCCCCCGCAGGACTGATAGATTGTCAATTGATTAAACAGTTTTGATACTATTCCCCTGGGTGGTGGATGGCTTTTGACCACCCATTCCAAAAACCGGATAAACCCATCCATGGGACATTGCTGTCGCCAACCCGGCGCCAGATGCCTTTTCCAGGGGTGTTGCAAGTTCATCACGATGAGCAGTTACACGGTTTTTTGGGTTTCCCGGCAAAAACAGCTTGAATCCTGGCAGCGTTGAACCTCAAGTGTGGCGTGAATAACGCGAGGAAATTTATTCACCAGGGCTCGGTAATAATCCGGGGAGTTGTTTTTGCCAGTGACAATGGTGGCAGCAAGGGAAAGCTCACTGGCATTAACCCGCCACAGGTGCAGGTCGGCCACCCGGCTTTCCCCGTCCGCCTCAAGGATTTGGCGCAAGGATTCTTTTTCCTTTTCGTCCCTGACCTCATCAAGCAGTATACCCCCTGTTTCACGTAACAGGCCCAGAGCCCAGCGACCGATAAGGATGCCTCCGACAACTCCCATGAGAGGATCGAGAAAGTGCCAGCCGAAATGTTTTCCCGCCAGCAGGGCAGCAATGGCAAAAACAGAGGTCAGCGCATCCGCCATCACATGAAGATAGGCGGCCCGCAGGTTGTGGTCGTCATGATCATGGGAGTGGTCTTGGACATGTCCCCCATGATCGTGGCTGCCGTGGTGAAGAAGTATGGCACTTACCACATTAACCGCCAGGCCGATGACCGCGACTATTAAGGCCTCATTGAAATATATCTCCACCGGGTTAACCAAGCGATGGATTGTTTCGTAGGAGATCCTCAGGGCCGCAATACCCAGAATAACGGCACTGGTATAACCGCTCAAGACACCGGCTTTCCCGGTTCCGAAAGTGTAGCGGGGACTTTCAGCGTGCCTGCGGGCAAAGCGGTAGGCAAAAAGGGCTGTTCCAAGGGCAGCCATGTGGGTTCCCATGTGCCAGCCGTCGGCCATCTCAGGCCATTTTTTTAAGGTGGGATACCAGTTCGCGAACCAGTTCTTTGTCTTTCCCGCCGTCCAGAACAGCCCGCAGGACGCAACCGTGCATGTGATCCTCCAGAACTTGCAGACAGACCCCTTTGAGGGCTCAGGAAACGGATGCCAGTTGACCGAGAACAGCCATGCAGTCAGAATTCTTTTCCACCATATTTCGCAATCCCCGAACCTGGCCTTCGACCCGATTCAACCTTTTGATAATACGTTCATTTTCCTGATCTGTTCCGCAAAGCCCCATGACAAAACCTTCTTTCGAAAAAAAATTTAAACCATATAGGGGTATAGGGTCCGTGTGGTGTGCTGGGATGTCCATGGTAAATAAATTCAAGTCATTCCCTGGTAACCGGATAAAAAGGATTAAACAGGAAAAATGATTTATTTTTGTAATGGTCTAACTATCGATTTTTACAATAAATGTCTCCCAGGAGGACTCCTGTGGGAAAGATTTGTTACTTTTCAATAAAAAAATGAGGAAAAGACGGTTTTTTGAACACCGGTAAATGGACTCAAAAAAATTTTGATTGGTTTTCATCCTTAGAATAAATTTATTTATAAATAGTTGAAAATTATAGGGTATTTCAGTAATGATAACAAATTGGGAAAATCGATCCGGAAACGGAAAAGGTGGGACATGATAATTTTGCGGTTTTGGTCTGTATCCTGCAAATAAAAAAGAAAAAATTAATTATAATAATCCTTTTATAGTGCTGTCCGTCTTCGGGTTGCATTTTCGGATTTTCTGGGATGCAGAATTTATTCATTAATCGTTTGAAAATCTCAATTGTTACTCCCAAAAAAAAGTTTGGGACCTTGCTGAAACTTCAGGATGGCTTGAATGTAATCCGTGCTGAAAAATCCGCTGGGAAAACTACCGTCCTTAATGCCATCCTTTATGCCCTTGGCCTTGAGAAAATGCTGGACCGGGAAGGAACCTCCATTTTAAAACCAGTTTTAAAACGAGAGGTTTTTTTTGAAGGTGAAATTCACAGTGTTCTCGAGTCCTTTGTCGAACTTGAAATTAGAAACTCCAGTAATCAGTTTTTGACCCTGAAAAGGCAGATTATCGGTGAATCCGACACCGATACGATTTCCGTTTTTCACGGAGCCAAGCTCTCCAATCCCCGTGACCAGTTCTATCAGGAGCACCTCTATGAGCTTGGCTGTCAGGAAGAGAATGAGAAAATAAACTCCTTTCACGGCATGCTCGCTGCTTTTCTTAACTGGAAACTCCCCCTGGTCGGCAATTATCAGGGTAGTGAAAACCTTTTGCCCCTGGAGTGTATTTTCTCATTCATTTTCGTCGACCAGATGCAAGGATGGGATTTCGATCCCAATCGATTTACTGCTTTTCTTGGTCTTCAGCAACCCCGTCAGGCTGCTTTCGAGTTTATTTTCAATCTTGATGTCGGAGCTATTTCAAGGAAAAAACGCAAACTGACGGAAGCCATTGGAGAGCTCAAAAATCAGTGGGCGGATCTTGAGGATTTCTTTCAGAGCATGGCTGGCGAGGTTGGCGGCAAGGTTCATAATTTCCCCCATAAACCGACTATTTCCTACGATCCTTACACTCCTCCCATGGTCATGATTGCCAGGCACCAGAATTGGATTTCCATTGAAAAGCTGGTTTCTTCGCTAAAAGAGGAGTTTTCCAAGCAGGAAGGAACAGAGCGGGAATATGCTGAGCCCCAAATGGATGCTACTCTGGAAACCGAAATCGCTCTGTTGGAAAAAAAATATGCAGTTGAGCAGATTGCTTTGGCAGAACTTCGAGACAACTTTTTTGATGAAAGGGAAAATATAAAATTTCTTCAGGAGAAGGTCCGCGGTTTGGAAAAGGAGTTGGGCAAATTAGAAAAACAACTCGAAGAAAAGGAAACCGAGGTTGAACTCGACTCTGTTTTTCCTGATAAATTTGGGCTGCTGGGCGAGAAGAGAGGGGTGAGTCAAGGTACCCAAAACAGCGCCGCCAGTATTTTCTATAGCATCAAAAACAAACGTGAAAAGATTGAAAAACAAAAGCTTGCAGCCGTAATTCTGCTTGAAGCCGCTGAGAGTAATCTGGATGAAACGGGGCGTAACTTCGAACAGAAAAATCTGAAAGTTTCCGAACTGCGCAAAAGGATCAAACATCTGAAAAAGGACAGTCCTCCTGTCAAACAGGTACCCCCGGGCGAAATTAAAGATGTTTTGCTGAAGAAAGAAAAAATTCGGGAATTTGAGTCTTTAATTGGAAAAATCGATCAGAAAACAGCAGAGATCAGCAGACTGTCCAAACGTTGGAAAGAACTTTTGGCTGAACAGGCTAACATTCGCAAGGAATATCATTCTCCGGAAGACAAACGGAAACTGAAAAAATTTCTTAGCCTGATGATCGACAATGCCAGAAGTTTCGGTTTTTCCAGTGGCGATCCCGGTAAAATGAAGTTGTCTTTGGAAACCTACCGGCCAGGCCTTGAAGGCTTGGATATTCAACACGATTTTTCAGCCAGCGATATTGTTCGCCTGACCTGGGCCTTTGTCATTGCTCTGCAGCAAACGGCAGCTTTTTTCCCATGCAATAATCCGCAAATCTGTTTTTTTGACGAGCCTTCTCAACAGAATGTCCGTTTCGAAGACAAAAAAGCTTTTTATTCACGCCTTATTGATCTTGAGCTTCTCGATAACCAGGTTCTTGTTGCCACAAGTGAAACCCCTGATGCCATGGAACAATTCCTCGATGCCAAAAAGGTAAACTATATAGATTTCAAAGAGAATATCATTGCACCCCTCGATGTTTAAAGACGACCCACCTTTGCCAATCCGCTTATTTGTCAGGAAAATCCCGCTACTGCGGGATTTTTTATTTAAAAGTAATTTCAATTCGTTAATTCTTGGCTGATGCTTTCCCGAAAAATAAGAGAGGATGGTACAATAACAACGAAAACCAATAAGCAATTTGCGCATTCATGCCGCCGGGAGGAAAAAATGATGGAGATTGTTCAGGGTGACATCACAAAACTGAAAGTTGACGCCATTGTTAACGCCGCAAACAACTCACTTTTAGGCGGGGGGGGTGTTGATGGGGCCATTCACCGGGGTGCAGGTCCAAAACTTCTCGAAGAGTGCCGGACTCTTGGCGGATGTCCAACCGGTGAGGCCAGAATTACTAGAGGTTATTCCCTTCCCAGCCGCTTTGTTATCCATACGGTAGGGCCGATCTGGAAGGGCGGTGGTTGCGGCGAGGATGAAAAATTGGCCGGCTGCTATCGTAACAGTCTTAAGCTGGCGGAAGAGAATGGGTGCCGGCGCGTCGCTTTTCCGTCAATCAGCACGGGTGTTTACGGCTTCCCGATCCAGCGCGCCAGCCGTATCGCTATCGGTGAAGTCAAAACATTTCTGGAGACTGCACGCTCAGTTGAAAAAGTAATATTTGTTTGTTTTTCAACGCAGGATCAAAAGGTTTACCAGCAAACCATGAAGGAACTTGTCAATACTTCGCCGTTGTGAAAACCCCCTTTTATTGCAGTGGTCCTCAATGTTCTGAAGGGCCTCGTCTTACCCATGCGACGTCCGGGCTAACCTGTTCGTGGGGATTTTCCGGCGAATTTGATTTATTCAATCCCTGATGTTTCCTCCTCGTTCTTCCGCCAGCATTTTTTTGTCGGTTGATTTTCGTTTTGTTTGGTTGCCGGGCAGGTTTCAGACCCCAGGCAGGGGTGTTGCTCACAAGGCTCGAGATGAATGGTGACATCCGCGCCCAGAATGGCTTCTTCAATGCGTTTTTCCAGGGCGTCGGCAATATCATGGGCTTCCTCAACAGTGATTTTTCGGCAAACAACCAGGTGAAAATCCATAATCTTGCGGGATCCGGCACGCCGTGTCCGCAGGTTATGAAAACCGACAAAGCCAAGGTCGAAGCTTTCAATTAAAGAGATAATCTCCCGCCTCAGGGGCTCAGGAAGTTCGACGTCGAGAATATCCCGCATGACATAGCGCAGCAGACGGAACGATTCTATCAGAATATATACTGCCACCAGCATGGAAAGAACCGGGTCGAGCCAGGTAATTCCAAAAAGAGAGATGGCCATTAACCCGGCGAAGAGAGCGCCATTGGTATAGACATCCATGGAGAAGTGAATGGCGTCGGCCTTGAGGGCGGCTGAGTCGGTTTCACGGGCAACTCTTCTGAGCATTCGGCTGACGAACAGGGAAAGCACAGCTCCAAACAGGAGAACCGCCATGCCGCTGCCGAGATTGGAAAGATGGATGCCCTTCTTCAGACGGTGATAGGATTCAAAAAGGATCCAGGCACCCGAAACGGCAATAAAGAGGGATTGCAGAAGGGTGGCAACGGTTTCAAACTTGCCGTGTCCAAACGGGTGTTCTTTGTCCGGCGGCTCCTCGGCTCTGCGGATGGCGATAAAGTTTATGCCGGACATGAGAATATCGAGAAAAGAATCGATTCCGGAGGAGAGGACAGCCAGAGATCCCGTAACGATGCCGATCGTCAGCTTTAGAACGCAGAGGAAAGCGGCTGCCAGTAGTGATCCAAGGGCCGCCCTGATTTTGGGGTTGTCGGATAGCATCGGTTAGCGCAACAAAACAAGCCCTTCAAAGTAATTGGTCGGTGAAACGGACTAAAAGAAACGTGGTCAGGATTCCAGGGGGCACTCCGCATTCCAGGAGAAATATCCGTCATCTTCGATCGCCCAGAAAGAGTCGATGCGTTTCCGGTAATAATCGAGCTGATTGCAGTGATGGACGATGGCTTCGTAACGAGTAAAATCGGTCTTCCCGGATTGTGAACAGAAACGATAGAAGGTTTTTATGCCGTCAAGGATGTCGCATAACTCCTTTGGATTGGGCTCCAGGGTCCTGACGATATACCAGTTGCCGGCAAATTGTCGAACCCGCTCGCAAGAGATCACGAAGATATTTTCCCGTTTTTCAGGAATAATGAATTCGCGTAAAAAATGGTCCGCTCCTCGGGCCAGGCGGGCAGCTTCGGCAGGAGAGGTTTTTTCAGTCTCGACGAGATGGTGAAAAAAGGACTGGAGAAAACGGCTGCAAAGCTGATCAACGGCGATTTCATCTTCCAGGGTACGAATATCAAACTTTTTTCGTGCAAAACACAAATCACCTGGCGGCGGTGCGGTTTCTCGACTCATGGTTCCTCCTGCGCAGACCAGTCTAATATTTACCTGTCATGGAATCAAGCATTCATCCTGGCTATTCCCCAACTGATAAAATAGCCGCGGAAAACTGCCAAGCTCACCTGTGAATTCAAGACCTGTTACCATCTTCTCAGCCGGAAATCCTGCCTTAACGGAAAAAAACTGGAAATTAGTGAATTTTGTTGTAATTTCAGCGCCCTGAGCTGTTTACTTCAAAAAGGAGGTTTGTTAACATAATCTGGATATGGGCCGCCAGCGGTCTTCCAAATAATTAGACTATTTGCAAAGTGAACGGCTCTTCGAGAAGGACTCTGCCTGAATGACGTCGACAACCCCGATGATGCGTCAGTATCTGGAAATTAAGGATAAACACCCGGATGCCATTCTTTTTTTCCGTATGGGGGATTTTTATGAAATGTTCCTCGATGACGCTGTCAAAGCCTCAAAACTTCTTGATATCACCCTCACTGCCCGCAATCGTGGAGAGCGAGACGAAATCCCCATGTGCGGGGTGCCGTTTCACAGCAGTCAACCCTACATAAGCAAACTGGTCGACAATGGCTTCAAGGTAGCCATCTGTGAACAGGTGGAGGATCCGAAAAAAGCCAAGGGGCTGGTTCGGCGTGATGTTGTCAGGGTTGTTACTCCCGGTCTCAATACTGACACCGAGGCTCTCAATCCCAAAGAAAACAACTTTCTCATGAGTCTTGCCAACGGTTCCGGCGAGAATTGCGGTGCCGCCTGGCTGGATTTTACCACGGGAGAATTCCAGGTCGCTGAATTCACCAGCGCCGAACGAGTGCGCAGTGAAATCTCTTCAGTTCGTCCTGGCGAAATACTCCTTCCCGAAGGAACGGAAGGGGACGGCCTTCGCACTAAACTTGGCGGTTGGATTCAGAACCATCTTGTCAGCTCTTTGCCGGACTGGGTCTATGAGCGCCACAATGCCGAGAATCTTCTCCTTGATTACTTTTCCTGTGCTTCTCTCGATGCTTTCGGCTGTGCCCATCTGCCCGATGCTGTTCGTGCGGCTGGTGCGGTTCTTCACTACCTGTGCGATACCCAGAAGGGGAGTGTCGCTCATATCCGTCAGCCGCGCACCGTTCAGTCTAATGATCACATGGTTCTGGACGATGCGACCCGGCGCAACCTGGAGTTGGTTGCCACTCTGCAGGGGGGAACCAGGAAAGGCTCGCTACTGGGGGAACTTGATCGGACCCAGACCGCCATGGGCGGAAGGAAACTGGTCAAGTGGCTCAACTATCCTCTTATCGATGTTGCCAAGATAAGCTGCCGTCAAGAAGGGATCGGTGAATTTGTCGACAAATTCCAGTTTCGCTCCGACACGCGTGAGCGCCTGGACGGGGTTTCCGACCTGGAAAGGCTCAATGCAAAAATTTCCCTGGGTAGTGCCAATGCCCGCGATCTTCTGGCTTTGCGAAACTCCCTGGCACGCCTTCCTGCCTTTCGTGAGCCGCTCTTGCAGGCTGAATCGGCGATTCTAAAAAAGATCGGGGACGGGATCGATATCCTTGACGATATTCACGCGCTGATTCAGCAGAGTATTGACGACAACCCTCCTTTTACCCTCAGGGAGGGGGGGCTCATCCGTGAGGGTTTTCACGCCGAGATCGATGGCCTGCGCCACATCAGCCGTGACGGCAAAGGCTGGATCGCCCGCCTGGAGAAACAGGAACGGGAAAGAACCGGCATTAATTCCCTGAAAATCCGTTTCAACAAGGTATTTGGTTACTATATCGAGGTCACGCGCACCAACCTGAAACAGGTTCCCGATGACTATCACCGCAAGCAGACTCTCGCCAATGCTGAACGCTATATTACTCCGGCCCTGAAAGAATACGAAGATAAAGTGTTGAGGGCTGACGAGCGCATGGTCGAGCTGGAATATGAAGTGTTTCAGGGTATCCGAACCCGGATTGCCGCCCAGGGGGCACGCATCCAGGCGACCGCTGATGCTTTGGCTGATCTCGACGTCCTGACTGGTTTGGCAGACGTCGCTCATGAGTACAATTATGTTCGTCCCGAGGTTGACGACAGCGGCGACCTGATCATTCGTGATGGCCGCCATCCGGTCATTGAAAATATGAACCTTGGCGAACGCTTTGTTCCTAACGACGTGGCCATGGATAACCGGGAGAATCAGATATTGATCATAACCGGTCCGAACATGGCCGGGAAATCGACCTTCATGCGTCAGGTCGCCCTCATAGTTCTGATGGCCCAGATTGGTTCCTTTGTGCCGGCCGGCGAGGCCCGGGTCGGTGTGGTTGATCGCATTTTCACCCGGGTGGGGGCCAGCGACAACCTTGCCAGGGGCCAATCGACCTTCATGGTCGAGATGACCGAAACCGCCCACATACTTAACCACGCCACCAATCGGAGCCTGATAGTTCTGGATGAAATCGGGCGCGGTACTTCGACTTTTGACGGTATCAGCATTGCATGGTCTGTTGTTGAGTTTCTGCATGATTCCCATCAGATTGCGGCCAAAACCCTATTTGCTACCCATTACCACGAACTTACCGATTTGGCCCTGACTTGCGAAAGAGTGCGGAATTTCAACATTGCTGTGAAAGAATGGGACGATCGGATTATCTTTCTGCGCCGTATCGTCCAAGGGGGTGCCAGCCATTCCTACGGGATTCAGGTGGCGCGTCTTGCCGGTCTGCCTCCGGCGGTTATCGACCGGGCCAAGGAGGTGCTGGCCAATCTTGAAGCAGGGGAACTTTCCGGGGAGGGAGAGCCCAAGCTTGCCCAGCGGCGCAAAAAATCAGGCCGAAAAAAGCCCGACGGCCAGCTCGCCCTGTTCTCTTCCCACGATGATAAATTGCGTAAAGAACTTGAAAACATTGATGTTTCGGTATTGACGCCGCTTGAGGCTCTCAATCTTCTCGATCAACTAAAAAAAATGGTGTGACCCATGTATCTTCGAATCGTTGCTGTTTGTCTTGGATTTCTGATTGCTGCTTCATCCCCGGTTTTTGGGGATGAGGCCAATCTTCAATTTCAGAGAATCCGGGGGGATTATTCCAGTCTTATCAAATCGACCAGGGATAAACGCTACCGCGACAATTGGTTGCGAATCATTGACGAGTTCCGGCGTTTTTCCAACGATCACCCAACCCATAGCAAAGGACCTGCGGCCCTCTACATGGCCGGGCGCGCTTGCGAGGAGTTATATCGCATTTCCCTTGCCGAGCGTGATGCCCTCCAGGCGGCCGAACTTTTTGACGACCTGGATGTCAAATTTCCGGACAGTAGTTTGGCTGATGATGCCCTGGTTCTTTCGGCAAAAATTTACGACAGCATATTGAAGGACAGCCAGGAGGCGGTTTCCCGATATTCCAGGGTTGTCAGTGCATATCCTGGTGGTGATCAGGTCAAGCCGGCCAGTGAGGCGTTGTCGCGACTCTCCCCTTATGCCCTGGAAGCCGCCCTTAACCCGCCCTCTGCCGCAGCGCCCGAAGAAGAGGTGGCAAATGAGATCAAAATGAAGCCAGCCGGCCCCATCCGCCTGACGGGAATCAGATCAGAGGCCCGGTCCGGTTTTTCCAGGGTGGTATTGGAACTAAGCGGGCCTGTCGAATTTTCCTATAATACTCTCCCCGGCAACGCTGAAAAGAATGTTTCACCTCGTTTATATGTCGATCTTCGCGAGACGACTCGTGTCACGACAATTCAGTCCAACAAGGTTGTCAATGACCCTATCCTTGACCAGATTCGTACCGGCCAGGCGCGGCCCGATCAGGTCCGGGTCGTTCTTGATCTGCACGTTCTTCAGGATTTCAGGGTTTTCCCCCTTGATAATCCGGCCCGGCTCGTTATCGATGTAGCCGCTCAAAAAACCGCCTGGCAGGAATCCAATCCTGCTTTGCAGCCGTTGGCTCCTCAGCCGGATCGTATCTCCAAGATCCTTCAGGAAACACCGCTGGTAAAGGACCCGGCTGTCGATTTCACAGCGACCACTCAAAACAGTGAATTGAAGCTGATTGTGGTCGATCCCGGCCATGGCGGCAAAGACCCGGGGGCCATCGGTCCCAACGGCGTTAAAGAAAAGGATGTGGTTCTGGCCATTGGCAAAATCCTGGCCCAGCGCCTCAAAAACGATTTGCAATGCAAGGTTGTTCTGACCCGTGATCGGGATAAGTTTCTTACTCTTGAGGAACGGACCGGACTGGCCAACCGTCTTAATGCCGACCTCTTCATTTCCGTTCATGCCAATGCCAGTCACAGTAGAAAAACAAGGGGAATAGAGACTTATTACCTCAATTTCTCAAAAAACGAAGATGCCGCATCCGTGGCGGCGCGTGAAAACGGCATCACGCTCAAAGAGGTCAGTGACCTGGAAATGATTCTTTTTGACCTGATGGCCAACTCCAAAATTAACGAATCGAGCCTTCTTGCCAACAAGGTCCAAAACGGAGTCGTTCGGGAATTGAGCGATAAATACTCACATGTCAAGGATCATGGTGTCAGGCAGGGGCCTTTTCATGTATTGGTCGGTGCCACCATGCCTTCCATTTTGGTTGAAGCCGCTTACATCAGCAATCATCGCGAAGAAGCGCGTCTGACCAGCCGCGCTTATCAGGAGCGCGTCGCCAGGGGTATTGTCAACGGCGTACGCAGCTTTGCCGCAACTCTGGACATGGTGGCCAAAAAATGAAGTTGAGCCGTTTTGTTCAGGAGGTTTTCCCACCCCTTCTTACCCCAGAACAGGATTCCCTGTCTTTTGAAGACAGGCGCGACAAGCTGCTGAAAAAACGTCGTGAAGGTCTGGAAAAAAGCCGTGAATACATCCTTTCGAGGCACCGCCTGGGGGAAGGTGGCGCCCTGGTTGTTGATGCGCTGACCCTGGTTACTGATACCTTGCTCGTCCGTCTTTTCCATGATGTATCGGCAGGGGTTGCCGATCCTGACAACTATCCTATCGCTCTCGTTGCGCTGGGGGGGTATGGGCGGCGGGAACTTAATCCTTTCTCCGACATAGACCTGATGTTCCTCTACCAGGGGAAGTCAAGGGACCTGGCCGAAAAAATCGCCAACCGGATGCTCTATCTGATGTGGGATATGAACCTCGATGTCGGTTACAGCGTTCGCACCCAGGAGGATTGTCTGGAGTTTGCCGACAAGGACAGCACGGTGCACACTGCTCTTCTTGACTCCCGCTTTCTTATCGGCGATGAGAGCCTTTACCACCATTATGAAAAAGCCGTTCTTGATGTACTCAGAGCCCGCAATACGCAGGTTTTTATCCGTAATAAGATAAGTGAGATTCAAACCCGTCACCAAAAGTTCGGTTCCTCGGTCTATCTTCTTGAACCCAATCTCAAAGAGGGGAAAGGAGGACTGCGGGAACTGCACACCGCCCTTTGGGTGGCCAAGGTTAAATTTAAAGTCAATTCCCTGCAGGAACTGGTTTTAAAAGGGGTTATCACCGAGCGTGAAAAAGAGGAGTGGGAAGCGGCATTCAGCTACCTGTGGCGTATCCGCAACGAGCTGCATTTTCAGTCCCAGCGCAAAAACGACCAGATCCGTTTCAACCACCAGGAAAAAATTGCCCGCTTTTTAGGATATAAAGACAATCGGAAAGCCCTGGCCGTTGAGCAGTTCATGCAAGATTATTATACCCACGCCACCCATGTCATGGACCTGGCGTCATCGCTCATCGGCAAGGCTGCCAATCTCGCTGAGGCCCCCCGTGCCTTTCTGAGCATGTCCCGTAAACGGAAAATCGACGATGTCTTTTATGTCCTTCGCCAGGAGCTGAGAACCAGCCGTCAGGATGCTTTCGGGGAAGACCCGAGCCTGTTGATGAAGGTTTTCTGGCTTTCCCAGCGCCATAATGTCGAGCTCAGCTTCCAATTGCAGCAGATTGTCCGTGAGCATGCGCACCTGATCAACGATAAGGTGCGCCGCAACCCGGAAATCAATAAGATGTTCATGGAAATACTCCGCTACCCCAAACGGGTTGCGGAAACCTTGCGGTCCATGCATGGACTGCATTTTCTGAATCACTTTTTGCCTGAATTCGCCCGAATCTTCTGCCGCGTTCAACACGATGTCTACCATACCTATACGGTTGATATTCACTCCCTTTTTGCTGTTGAGGAGTTTATCAAACTTTGGCAGGGGGATTATCAGGAAAAATATCCCATCTTAAGCCGCGTGGCCCAGGAAATTGAAAAGAGGGAACTTCTCCTTCTCGCCATTCTTTTCCACGATGTCGGTAAAGGGGAGGGTGGCAACCACTCCGGAATTGGGGCCGAGATGACCCGCACAGCATCCCGTCGCCTCGGTCTTGGCAAAGAGGATAGCCAGCGTCTCGAATTTCTCGTCCGTCATCACCTGGAAATGGCTCATATCGCACAGCGCCGGGATTTGAGTGACGACCGCCTGATTATCGAGTTTGCCCGTCTCATGGGTATGAGCGAAAACCTGCGCATGCTTTATCTTTTGACTTTTGCCGATTTAATGGCCGTCGGTCCCGAAGTTATGACCCCCTGGAAAGCCTATCTTCTGGGCGAACTCTACGAAAAATCGTTTTTGATTTTGGAAAAAGGCGAATTTGCCTTGGAAAAGCGTTCCGAAAAGGTTCGCAAACGCAAAAAAAAGATTGCCGAGATCCTTTCCGAGGACTATGGCGAAAGACGTATCAAGGACGAATTAAAGCATCTCGACACCCGCTACGTGCTTTCTTACTCGGCCCGGGAAATTTCTGAACATCTGCGGGTCCTTTTCAACCGAGGGGAAAAAACCCTGGCCATGCAGGTAGACCCCGAGCCGGAAGCTGACTGTTCCCGGGTAATTGTTTCGACCCTTGATTATCCCGGGCTTTTTTCAAATGTCGCCGGAGTACTCGCCGCCGCCGGGATCAACATTCTGAGCGCCCAGATTTACACCTTCAAAAATGGTGTTGCCGTAGATATTCTGCGGGCCAACAGTAACCGGGGAAAAATCGTCGACGATGAGGAAAAATGGCATAAGGTCGAAAAGGCTTTAACAGGAGTCATCGAGGGTCGGCTTCAGGTTCATGAGTTGGTTCGTAAACGCAAACGGGAGCCGCTTTATCCCGCTGCCCATAAACCGCGTTTTTCCGCCCGGGTTGAGATCGACAACGAGGTTTCCCAAAAATATACCGTCATTGATCTTTTTACTGATGACCGTATCGGCTTGCTTTACGATATCACCCGGACTCTTGCCATCCTTAATCTGACCATCGGTGTCTCGAAGATTTCGACCAAAGGTGATCAGGTTGCAGACACCTTTTATGTTCAGGATATTTTTGGGGACAAAATTACCCAGCCTGCAAAAATCGAGGAACTCCGTCGAGAACTATTAGGTGTTCTCCAGGGAGAAAACGGGGGGAAATAATGGACCGCAGTCTCGATCTTTTTCTCAACTACCTGACAGTCGAACGGGGTCTTTCCCGCAATACTCTGGAGGCCTACGGAAGGGACCTCGGCGGGTATCTGGATTTTCTTGAGAATCAGGGGGGGGCTTCCTTGCAAGAGGTGACCCCGGTGCGCATCCTCTATTTCCTCAGCTATTTGCAGGGCAGAGGACTTTCCCCAAGAAGCCGGGCCAGAGCCCTGGTGGCCTTGCGCATGTTTCACAAATTTCTTTTGGCAGAAGGTATCTGCACGGAAAATCCCGCAGCCAGAATCGAAGCTCCCCAGACTGTTCAAGTCCTGCCGGATGTTCTGACTCCCAGCGAAGTAGACCGCCTTTTGGGCGTAGTCTGCCCTGATTCCCCTCTTAATTTGCGCGATCGTGCCATGCTTGAATTGCTGTATGCCACCGGCTTGCGGGTCTCGGAACTGATCGCTTTGAGGTTCAAGGATTTGCAGCTCGATGTCGGCTATCTGGTGGCATTTGGAAAACGCAACAAGCAGAGAGTCGTTCCCATCGGCGAGTCGGCCAGGGAGGCCTTAAAGCAATACCTTGATGAGGGGCGTTGCCTGCTTTGCAAAAATGAGTCGACTGATTTCATTTTTCTCAATCAGTCTGGGAAAAGCTTGACACGGCAGGGTTTCTGGAAGATCATTAAGCGCCGCGCCAGTCAGGCCGGGATTACAAAAAACATTATGCCGCATACCCTCAGGCATTCCTTTGCGACCCATCTTCTCGATAATGGGGCTGACCTTCGGTCCGTCCAGACCATGTTGGGTCATGCTGATATTTCTACTGTTCAGATTTATACTCATGTCACTCGGGAACGCCTGAAGCAGATCCATAAAGAATATCACCCGCGGGGATAAATCAAACACCTAAGAGGTTTCCATACCGTTTTCCCTTTTTTGAGGAATGTATGAAATATATTGTATTGCTTGGCGACGGAATGTCTGACGAACCGATTCCGGAACTGGGTGGGAAGACCCCTTTGGAGCAGGCACACACGCCTTTTATGGACAAATTGGCGCAGGCCGGTGAAACCGGCCTGGTCCATACAATTCCAGCCGGATTCCAGCCAGGCAGTGATGTGGCCAACCTGTCTGTTTTTGGTTATGACCCTCGTAACTGCTACACGGGCCGCTCCCCTCTGGAGGCCGCCAGCATGGGCATCCAACTGGGGCCCGAGGATGTCGCCTTCCGACTTAATCTGGTTTATCTCGATGCTGTTGAAGATGAAATTCGCATGGGCGATTTCTCCGCCGGTCATATCAGCAGCGAGGAGGGCGCTCAGCTTGTTAAGGTTCTTCAGGATGAATTCGGTGGCGGGCAATTCAATTTTTACCCTGGCGTCAGTTATCGCCATCTCATGGTCTGGAAGAATGGTGTCGACGATCTGGAACTGACACCTCCCCATGACATCATCGGCCAGAATATTCTCCAATACCTGCCTCAGAATAGTGGTGCCAAACATCTTATCCTGTTGATGAATTCTTCCCAGCTGTTATTTGCAACTCATGACGTGAATCTGGCCAGGATTGAAAAAGGTCAGTTGCCTGCCAATTCCATCTGGCTTTGGGGGCAGGGGCGTGCGCCGGTTATGTCCACCATGAGGGAAAAGTACGGTATTTCAGGCGCGGTCATTTCCGCCGTCGATCTGATCAAAGGGATTGGAGTATATGCGGGCCTCGATGTTATTGATGTCCCCGGAGCCACTGGTTATCTGGACACCGATTACCGGGGTAAAGCGGAGGCGGCGCTGGAGGCATTGAAAACCCGGGATTTTGTCTATGTCCATGTTGAGGCACCTGATGAGGCGGGTCACGAAGGTAGCCTGGAAAAGAAAATCCAGGCCATCGAGGATTTTGACCGTCTCACCGTCGGAACCGTTGTCGAAAATATCGACAAACTTGGAGATTATCGAATTCTTGTGCTGCCCGATCACCCGACCCCTCTTGCCCTAAGGACTCACAGCGCCGATCCGGTTCCTTTTACCCTTTTCGGGTCTCGGAGCGAATACGTTCCCACCGGGGCTGTCGAGGGTTATAGCGAGAGAGCCGCTGCTTCTACCAACGTCGTTTGCGAAGAGGGCCATCGGCTGATGGATGCTCTTTTGAAAAAATAAAAAAAAACAATGTCTTAGAAATTTATCCAAGAAAATACGTGAGCTTTTCAGGCTTGGGTGATTTGAATTGCTGCCCATTTGATTTTTCAGGTTTCCCTGTTTGCAGGCAGGTCTGTTTTCGATAATAATCAGGATAATTTTTCATCTGACGTTGCTCGGGCTTGATATTCACCTCGAATTAGATTATTTTTTTATAGGATTTTTGGACGCAGTCATTTTTGAGCCTTTTTAAAATTGGGGAGAATGCTATGACGTTTGTTGCCTTTTTGATCTGGGTATTAATTGTAGCGGGCACAGGCTACATGCTTTGGAAACTGGTTTTTGAGGGCCGGGTTTGCAAGAAGGAAGAGCCTGAGCCCATGGCAGTAAAAACCGAACAATCCGATAGCGAATCCACTGAAGAAGGTCAGCCGGAGGAGTTCACCAGCGATGTCGCCGGTGGCCCGGAGGAGGCATCGGAAGATGAGGAAAAGAGTCCTGAAGAGGGCGAGGTGCTTGAGGGGGAGGTCGTTGAAGAGGAAGCTGTTGAAGAAGAAGAAAAATCGGCGGCCGAAGAAGAAACTGAGGAGCCCGAAAAAGAAAAATAGAACCTGGTCGATCATCATGAAACCCGCCCCGGCGGGTTTTTTTTATGCCTTTTTACGGCGGAAAAAGGGTGGCGCAGGATAATCCCGAGAGGGAAATTCGTTGATATTTCGTTTTGAATCCTGTATGTACCCTCCCAAAAGAAGGTCCTTTTTTTCTGTCTGAAACGAATAGGAAATTCTATGGAGAAAAAAATTTTATCCGGCAACGAAGCCATTGCCAGAGGTGCCTATGAAGCTGGCGTCAATCTGGCTGTCGGCTATCCGGGCACACCATCCACAGAAATTTTGGAAAACATGTCCCGGTTCAAAGACGAAGTTTACTGCGAATGGTCGCCCAATGAAAAGGTGGCTTTCGAAGTTGCCGCCGGCGCATCATTGAGTGCTGCCCGGTGCCTGGTGACCATGAAGCATGTCGGGCTCAATGTTGCAGCCGACCCTTTGATGACCCTTGCGTATACAGGTGTCGTCGGCGGTTTCGTTGCCTGCGTGGCGGATGACCCCGGCATGCATTCCTCCCAGAACGAACAGGACACCCGGCATTTTGCTCGCTTTGCCAAAGTTCCTTTGCTCGAACCAAGCGATTCTCAGGAAGCTTACGACTTCATGAAGCTCGGGATAGAGCTATCTGAGAAATTCACCATTCCGGTTATCCTTCGCTCTACCACCCGTATCAGCCATTCCCGCGGTCAGGTTGTTCTTGGAAAACGCCAGGAAGCGGAACGGCCCATCGGCTTTGAAAAGGATCCGCCGCGTTTTGTGCCGGTTCCGGTCTGGGGCCGTAAAATGCGCATCAGGCTGGAGGAAAAGCTGGAGAAAATGCGTGCATTGGTAAACCGGCATCCTGCCAATCGCATTGAATGGCGGGAGCGCAAGCTCGGCATTGTTGCATCCGGAATCGCCTACCAGTATGCCAGGGAGGTTTTTCCCGAAGCTTCGGTGCTCAAGCTCGGCTGGTCTTTCCCGTTTGCCGATGATTTGATCCGTGAATTTTGTAGCGGAGTGGAGCAGGTCCTGGTGGTTGAGGAACTGGAAGACATTCTTGAAGAGCACATCCGCGCCCTTGGCATCGATTGCATCGGCAAAGAGGTGGTCCCTGCTATCGGCGAGCTGTCCACGGATGTCCTCCTGGCGAGTCGGGCCCGTCTTGAAGGCCGCCAGGCAACCGAACCTCAAACATCGGTGTTGCCCGAGGTCGAAGATCTTCCGGCCAGGCCTCCGGTCCTCTGTGCCGGCTGCCCTCATCGGGCCGTTTTTTATGCCCTTGGGCGTTTTGATGTCGTGGTTACCGGTGATATCGGCTGTTACAGTTTGGGTACTTTCGATCCTCTCAACCGCATCGATACTATTCTCTGCATGGGGGGCGGGGTCTCCATGGCCCATGGTATGGACCGTGCCGGTGATCCGCGCCCGGTTGTCGGGATTGTCGGCGACTCGACCTTTTTTCATTCGGGTATTACCGGGCTTCTTGATATTGCCTATAACCGTGGCGGTTCCACCACTATCGTTCTTGATAACCGTACTACGGCAATGACCGGTCACCAGTGCAATCCCGGAACGGGTACCACTCTTATGGGTGAGAAAGTCCAGGCTGCATCCATTGAGGCTATCGGCAAGGCTTGTGGCATTGAAAATGTGGTGACCCTTGACCCGTATAAAATGGAAGATTGCATGGATGTCCTGAAACAGGCTATTGAATCTCCCGAAGCCTGGCTGATTGTCGTGCGGGCAGCCTGTCCCCTTCATGCCCGGAAAAAACTTGGATCGACCCTGAGGGTTGACGAAGGGCGTTGTATCGCCTGCGGCAAATGTTTGAATCTGGGCTGCCCCGCAATCGAAGGAGGGGGCGGCAAACCTCGGGTCAATCCGCTTCTGTGCAGCGGTTGTGGCATGTGCCGTCAGGTCTGTCCGGTTGATGCATTTGTTGATGGTGAGGAGGCTTGTCATGACTGAGCAAGGGGTTACCAGTGTCGTTTTGGTCGGAGTCGGCGGCCAGGGCATTCTTCTCGGAAGCGAAATCATTGCCGAAGCCGCCCTTCTTGCCGGTTTCGAGGTTAAAACCAATGAGGTTCACGGCATGGCCCAGCGCGGTGGTTCGGTCATTGCCCAGATTCGCTACGGGCGAGAAGTGTTTGGCCCCCTGGTCCCTGTGGGCAGCGCCCAGGTTCTGGCCAGCCTGGAGAAAATAGAGGCCTTGCGTTTCCATCGTTTTCTTGCGCCTGACGGAGTCGCCGTGGTGTCAAAACAGGAAATTGTTCCCGTTACGGTGTCCGGTGGCAAAGCAACATACCCTCAAGATGCGGACCAGCGTCTGGAACGGGTTTTTCCGCGTCTGCTGTGCGTGGATGCCTTGGAAATTGCCGAACGTCTTGGTAGCCCGCGGTCTGCCAATGTTGTAGTTCTCGGAGCGCTTTCCGGTTATTTGGCCCTGGATAACGCCATATGGGAAGAGGCCATGCGTTTGCGGGTAAAACCGCAATTTCTTGATGTCAACCTACAAGCGTTCTCCGCCGGGCAGGAATTGGCTCGGTGAAATGAACCTGCTTGCGGACCAGGGAGACTTAAAACCTAACACTTAAAACTTAAAACTAATTCATGATTCCGGTCGAATTCATCAAACTCGAAAAACCTGAAAAGGCCCGCCATTGCTGCCTTTTGGCTGAAGAATTTTTCAGCCGGGGAAAACGGGTTCTGATTGTGGTCAAAGACGAGGAACAGGGAAAAGTTCTCGACCAATTTATCTGGACCTGGCGAAAAACCTCTTTTATCCCCCATGCCTTTTTACATGGGGAGGAAGATGAGACCGTTGAGCCGATTCTTATCAGCACCGGCAAAAATCGCGACTTCGGCGCTTCCGTCTTGATTATGGCCGAGCCCTGTCCACTCGAATTTATCCGTCGCTTTGAACAAGCTTGTGATTTCGCCGAGCTTTATGATCGTACTTTACACGAGGAATCGCGCAAACGTTTTATTCTTTATCGGGAAAATGGCTTTGAGCCCCACATGCGGCAATAATGGCGGTGCGAGCAGCTTCATCCTGCTGGATGAGGTGCCGGTCGTCGAGAAAGAAGTCCGTCTTTCTCCGCAGAATATAAAAAGCCTGGCTTTTTGGCGAGCACGTGTCGGCGAAATTGTAACCGTTGGTGATCCGGCAGGGCATTTTTTTCGCGCCCGATTGACTTCCATGACCGAGAGCGGTGGGAGAGCCGTTGTTTTTCAGGCGATTACTCCTGCGCCCGAATCACTACTGAGGCTCGATGTTTATCAAGCTCTGCCGGAAAAGGAGCGCTTCGAGCTGATCCTCCAGAAATTGACCGAAATCGGTGTTTATCGGATTGTTCCGTATTTGTCTGAACGCTCCACCACTTTGGAAGAGCGTGATGCCGGACAGAAAAAATCCCATCGCTGGCCTGACGTTCTAAGGCGGGCAGCCAAACAGTGCCGGCGCGGGATTATTCCGGAACTTTCATCCCCTCTCCCTTTGGAAGAAGCCTTGGCGGAAGCGGCCCAGGCAGAACTTGTATTGACTCTCTCCGAACATGAAAAGGGCAGGGGGCTGAAAGAGTTTTTGGCGGGGGATAGAAAATATAGCCACATCTCGCTGTTTGTCGGCCCTGAAGGGGGCTTCTCAAACGTTGAACTTGAAGCCATGGCTGCTGCGGGCTTTGTCAGTTTATCTCTTGGGCCCCGGATTCTGCGTACCGAAACTGCGGCTATTGTCGCTGCGGCCCTTGTTCAATCCTATTGCGGTGATCTCGGTTGAAAGGGCTCTATCCTTTCAATTAACAGGAGTCTGTCCGGCTTGGGGGGATCGTTACGAGAAAATGGGAAATATGGGCCGATTTTCCTTTCCCCGCAGTAGATTCATTCCTGCTATCGATTAGTTTCCAGGCCAATTTTTTTGGGATATTGCCTGAGGTGCTTTAATATCCGTGTCGTCTCGTTTGGAAAACATATCCATCATCCTGGTTGAGCCGCAAGGGCCCCTCAACATCGGCTCGGTTTGCCGGGCCATGATGAACTTCGGGTTTTCCGATCTGCGCCTGGTCAATCCTGAAACCGGACATCTTTGTGACGACGCTCGGCGCATGGCCCTCAAGGCATCTGTTATTCTCGATCGCACCCGGATTTTTCCCAGCCTGGAAGATGCCCTGAGCGATTGCCATCTGGCCCTCGCCACGACGCGCAGGTTCGGCCGTTATCGCCGAGATTTTCTCCATCCCGACCAGGCCGGTAAACAACTGGTCCCTTGGGCTGAAGAGGGGCGTGTCGCCTTGGTTTTCGGTCGTGAGGACAAAGGGTTGCGCACCGCGGAGCTCGACCTCTGTCAGCGTTTGATTACCATTCCCACCAGTCGTGAATTCCCTTCCATGAACCTTGCCCAGGCCGTTGCTCTCTGTCTGTACGAAACCTCCAAGGCTTTTTTCGAGGAACGAAAACAGGTCGGAGGGGGGCGGAGCCTTGCTTCCGGAGGGCTTCTTGAGGAGATGTATGGCCACATGAAAAATGCTCTTCTCGATTGCGGCTTTTTAAACTTCCAGAATCCCGATCATATTATGCATGCCTTTCGCCGCATATTCGGGAGGGCCGGGCTTGATCCCCGCGAAGTTCGCATTTTGCGCGGGCTTTGGCGGAGAGTTGAATGGCTCGAAAAGGAGCGGTCCAGGCTTGCCGGCAAGAAGGGGGATTAGGGCTATGACGTTCAGGACAAAGCCCAGCACCTGTTCGTCCGGCGCCGATGACATCAGGCGTCTGTCCATCGACTCTCTCGCATTTAATGGCTATGGCGTCGGGCGTCTGGATGGCAGGGTGTTTTTTGTCCCTTTTACCGCGCCTGGCGACGAAATCGAGTGCCGTATTGTCAGGGAGCGGAAAAACTGTTTTTTTGCCGAAATCACCCAAATTCTGAAAGCTGCTCCGCAAAGAAGGGAACCTCCTTGCCCTGCGTTTGGTACCTGTGGCGGTTGTCACTGGCAGCATCTGCCTTATACGGTCCAAACCTATTGGAAGGATAATATCTTCCGCGATATGGTCCAACGTCGGACTGATGTTCCTGACAATGTTTTTGAGCCGCTGGCGGCCTCTCCTGGAGAATTTTATTACCGAAGCCGCGCCCAGTTTAAATGTCGGAAAACGGAACAGGGACTGGTAATGGGGTTCTACCGCCGGGGCAGCCATTATGTCGTCGATATCGAGGGATGCCCCCTCATGGCAGGGAAAATCAATGCCGCTTTTCACTGTTTTCGTGCCTGGCTGCAGGATTCGCCTTTTGCGGATCGTATTCCCCAGATTGATATCAGTGTCGATGATAACCAAAAAGTCCGGGCCGTTGTCCACTGCCTTGGAGGTATCGAGGATGATTTGGCCGCCAGACTGAGGCCCGAAGCGGAAAAGGACGACTTGAGCCTGTTTTTTCAGTCAGGGCGCAACGCCACCCTGAAAAAGGTTTGCGGTTCAGATAACCTGCATATTTTCCCATGTGATTCTGATAAAAAAATGGCCCTGGCTTATGGGCCTGGCAGTTTTTCCCAGGTTAATCTCTGCCAAAACAGGCGGTTGATAAAAGAGGTGGTTGATTACGCCCAACTCACCGGCAAAGAAAAGGTTCTCGATCTTTTTTGCGGGGTGGGTAATATCTCGCTTCCATTGGCTCAATATGCCTCCCGGGTTTGCGGGGTGGAATATTATAGTCCGGCAGTTGACCAAGCGAGAAACAACGCTGCAGAGAACGGTGTGGAAAATGCCCGTTTTCATGCAGGTTGTGCGGAAAAGGGCTTTGTTGAATCCGAGTGGAAAGGTGACCGCTTTGATGTGGTTGTTCTCGACCCGCCCCGGGAGGGGGCTTACAATACTGTCAAAGGGTTATTGAAGCTGGGCCCCGAAAAAATCATTTATGTTTCATGCGACCCGGCTACTCTGGCAAGGGACCTTGTTCCTTTGCTGCACCATGACTATAAAGTTTCCCGCAGTCGGGTGCTGGATTTTTTCCCTCAGACCTTTCACATTGAGAGTGTAACCCTGCTGGAAAAAAGAAGATAGCTCTGGCGAGGCCCCCTGTTTTATGAGATAATCCCATGTCAACTGATTCAGGGCCGAATATAGTCTGCAGGAGAGGTAAAATAGTCCGGAAATCAATATTTTCCTCTTGCATTTTTTTTATGCACATGGTACGAAAAGCTGATTAATGTATGACTCTGGAAAGTGAGTTGCCCGCTCACTTTTTTTTATTTCAACCGTTTGTAGATACAGCGGTAATATCATGCAACATCAAGATACCATAGATCGCGTGCGAGAGATTATCCTTCCCGTTCTAGATGATTCAGGGCTTGAGCTTTTCGATATCGAGTTAAAAGGGGCGAGAAGAGATCTTGTTTTGACCATCTTCATTGACAAGGAAGGAGGGGTCAATCTTGATGACTGTGCTGCTGTCAGCCGCGAAGTGAGCACCCTTCTCGATGTGGAAGAGGTGATCCAGGGATCCTATCGCTTGGAAGTTTCTTCACCAGGTCTTGATCGACCCTTGAAAAAACCACAAGACTACATCAAATTTTCAGGAAAATTGATTAAAATAAAGACCCGGGAAAAATGTGATCCGGATCATTCGGGCCGGGAAAGGAAAACCTTCCGTGGCAGGATCCTTGGTATTGAAGGCGAGTTCGTGCGCATTGAATTGGAAGAGAAAAGTGGTACGGTTGTGTCAATTCCCATGGATAACATTGAAAAGGCCAACCTGGAGCTTGATTTTTAAACGGTGAATGGCCATAACCCGATAATATATTTACCCGGTTTTAATCTTTTGGTGATATCTTATTAAGAAACCGACAATTTTTTTGGGGTTCCTAACGTCTGCAGTTTTCGGATAAAAAAACACCTGTACCGAAAAAAGGAAGCA
The DNA here is from genome assembly GCA_016934985.1 of Deltaproteobacteria bacterium. Taxonomy (GTDB): domain Bacteria; phylum Desulfobacterota; class Desulfuromonadia; order Desulfuromonadales; family JAAYDE01; genus JAFGRU01. Next base: position 30,642 of record JAFGRU010000018.1, on the reverse strand, counting down.
CCCTTTAAACAAGACATGTTGTTGTTTGAAAAAGTCGCGCAATTTAACAGATAACATAAAGAGCCCTTTTTAGTAGTGGTAGGAAAACCATGAAATTCTTGGTGAGAGGCGGGGATGACAACAAATCTGAACCACATTATTGACCAGGTCGTAAAAGACAAAGGGGTTGACCGGCAGGTCCTGATCGAGGCCCTGGAATCGGCTGTCCTTTCAGCTGCAAATAAAAAATATCGTAATACCAGGGACCTGGAGGCTCATTACAACGATGAGCTTGGAGAAGTCGAGGTATTTGAGTTTGTTACTGTGGTTGACGAGGTGGAGGATTCCTACAAGGAGATCGAAATCGAGGAGGCCCGCGAGGTCGATCCCGAGGTCGAGGTCGGCGATGAATTGGGTATGAAAATGGATGCATCCAATTTCAGCCGCATCGCAGCTCAGACCGCCAAACAGGTTATCATTCAAAAAGTGCGCGAGGCTGAGAGGGAAGGGGTCTACAACGATTTCAAGGATCGGGTCGGCGAACTTGTCAACGGTATTGTCCGGCGCTACGAGCGGGGCGATTTGATTATTGATCTTGGCAAGGCTGAAGCCATTCTTCCCCATCGTGAGCAGGTTTTTCGTGAAAGCTATCGTCAGGGAGACCGTATCCGGGCTTACATCTCCGATGTCAAACTGTCGACCAAAGGCCCTCAAATCGTTTTGTCCAGAACCCATGAAGGTCTGGTTGCCTCTCTGTTTGTTTCCGAGGTCCCCGAGATTGCCGAAGGGATCGTTGAATTGCGCGGGGTATCCAGGGAGCCTGGAAGCCGCAGTAAAATAGCCGTTGTCTCCAACGACCACGACGTCGATCCCGTTGGCGCCTGTGTCGGTATGCGCGGGGCCCGGGTTCAGAATGTCGTGACCGAACTGCGGGGAGAAAAAATCGATATTATTCCCTGGTCCGACGACATCGCGCAGTTTGCCTGCTCCGCATTGGCCCCTGCAGAGGTGACCCGGGTTTATGTTGATAAGGACGAGAACTCCCTTGAAATAATCGTTCCGGATGACCAGCTTTCTCTGGCTATCGGCAAAAAGGGCCAGAATGTGCGCCTTGCGGCCAAACTGATCAGCTGGAGGATTGATATCAAAAGTGAGAGCCAGGCCGCCGGCGTTAATGTTGAGGAAAAAGAAGAAAAACAAAGTCCGGGCTATGTGGTCGATCCTGCTACAGGCGAGGAAGGTGAAAAGGAAGTGGAAACTTCCGAAGAGGCCGTGGCTGAAAAAGCTCCAGATGAAGAGTCTGCGGCACCAGTTGAAGAAGAGGTTGTTGCTGACGCCGATGATGGCGAAACCGTTTAAAGGGTCAGCTGGGTGGAGTCTACCAAACGCCGTGGAGAAAGAACCTGCCTTGGATGCCGCCAGACTTTCAGGCAGGAAAAGTTATTGAGGTTTGTTCTATCCTCGGACGGTGAAGTATTGGTGGACTATCGAGGTAAGTTGCCGGGAAGGGGCGCTTACACCTGCCTTGACCCTCAATGCATCAAAATGGCCGTTGGTAAGAAGCAGTTTGTCCGTGCTTTCAAAACTCCGTCCCTGGAAATTTGTTCAGCGACTTTAATTCAAAGTCTTAAAGATCAGATTCTTGGGAGGGTGCTGAATCTCTTGGGGATGGCACGTAAATCTTCCAATGCCGTTTCCGGAAGCAATGCGGTATTGGCAGCTCTCAGCGGGAGTGAAAGGCTTTTTCTGGTTTTTGTGGCTACAGATATTTCGGAAGATATTGGCGCAAAAATCGAAAAAAAAGCGGCGGTCCGATCGGTCCCCTGTTTCAGATATTTCGAAAAGGAAGAAATGGGGCAACTGATGGGGCGGAGCGAAAGAAGTGTTATTGCCATCAGAAATGAACTGCTGGCCGATTCAATCAGAGATGAGCTTAGGAGATTGGATTTATTTGCGGGGGAAGTTTAATGGGTAAAACAAGAGTATACGAACTTGCACAAAAACTGGGCGTGGAAAATAAGACTTTGCTCGAAAAACTCAAAAAAGCCGGCATCGATGCTAAAAGCCATATGAGTGCCCTCGATCCGGAAGATATTGAAAAGATAGATGTTGCACCGGCAGAGGAAACTTCCGAAGCCAACTATGACGAGAAACGGATCACCCCAGGTGTAATTCGCCGTCGGCGCAAGGAAACCACCCCGCCCGAGGCTGAAACTTCCCCTGAAAAGGTTGCGGTTGAAGAAGAACCTGTGCCCGAGGAGGTTTCGGTGTCTATCGAACCTTCCGAGGCTGCAGAAGCCTCGGAAGGCGAGACCATTGCCCCGGCAGATGAGGAAACTCCTGAACCGGTTGAAACCAAAGGGGCAGAGGAGACAGAGCCGCAGGTTGAAGAACCACCTGCTTCAGTAGAAGTCGCAGGAGAGGGAGTTGCTGAAACGCCAAGCGCAGCGAAGGCGGAGACAGCCCCGGAAGGGCCGGAAAAGAAAACTTTCATTCCCAAAAAAGGAGCCAAGTCTAGTCAGACTCAGGCCAAAATTCTGGGTCATGTTGATATTGGTGTTACCCGCAAAAAAGCCCCTGAGAAACCGGCAAAACCACCAAAGACTGTCGAGGAACCGCGTGTTGTTTCCCGGGAAGAGGTGGTTCCCGCGAAAAAAGCCCCAGAGAAAAAGACCACCGAACCGAGTCGTGCTTCTATGGAAGCCGAGTTGAATCGTAAAAAAACTGCTCCTAAAGAGGTTCGCGGACCATGGAAAAAACAAAAACTCCGGGTTGTTGATCTGACCGAAGACCTTGAACTTGAAGAGGCCCGGGCTAAGCGTCCCGGTAAAAGAGAGGTCTTTGAGCCTAAGCGGGCCGACAAGGCTTCCCGGGGGCGAAAAGCTGCTAAACAACAGAAAAAAACGGAAGTCACCGTTCCCAAGGCGATAAAACGCATCATCCGCATCAGCGAAAGCATTACGGTTGGTGAACTTGCCAAAAGGATGGGGGTCAAAGCCAGTGAAATCATTAAGGAACTGATGAAAGAGGGGACTATGGCGACCATCAACCATCCCCTCGATTTTGATTCCGCTGTTCTTCTGGCCTCTGATTTCGGGTATGAGGTTGAAAACGTTGCCTTCGACGAGGAGACCGTGCTCCAGCATCACCGTGAGGATAAGACTGTCGAGGCCGACCAGGACAAACTGAGGCTGCGGCCGCCCGTGGTTACTATCATGGGCCATGTCGACCATGGTAAAACAAGTCTTCTCGATGCGATTCGCACGACTAATGTCATTGCCGGGGAGGCTGGTGGAATTACCCAGCACATTGGCGCATATAAGGTTGAACTTAACGGCAAGCCGATCAGTTTTCTCGATACTCCTGGCCATGAAGCTTTTACCTCTATGCGCGCCAGGGGTGCCCAGGTTACCGATATTGTTATTCTGGTAGTTGCCGCAGACGATGGCGTCATGCCCCAGACCAAAGAAGCCATCAACCATGCCAAGGCGGCCGGCGTTCCTATCATTGTCGCTATCAACAAGATAGACAGGCCTCAGGCTAATCCCGAAAAAGTTAAACAGGAGTTGACGGAGTTCGGTCTTATTCCCGAAGATTGGGGCGGAGATACCATTTTTGTTGAAGTTTCTGCAAAGCAGAAACTTAACATCGATGAACTGCTTGAAATGATTCTGCTGCAAGCCGAGGTTATGGAACTTAAAACCAATCCCGACAAACTTGCCAAGGGCACCATTGTTGAAGCGCGACTAGACCGGGGAAGGGGCGCGGTGGCGACGGTTCTCATTCAGGAAGGGACCCTCAAGGTTGGGGATCCGGTCGTTACCGGGGTTCATTTCGGCAGTGTCCGCTCAATGGCTGATGACCGCGGCCAGCGTATCAAGATCGCCGGGCCTTCCGACCCCGTTGAGATTACGGGATTGTCGGGTGTGCCTGATGCCGGCGATAATTTTTACAGCCTCGAGGATGAACGTTCCGCCCGCGAAGTGGCTCAGCACCGGCTGCAGAAAGTGCGGGAAGCGGAAATGGCAAAAACTTCTAAAATTTCCCTCGATCAGCTTTATGCCCGTATCCAGGAGGGGGATGTTAAGGAGCTCAAGGCTATTATTAAAGGGGATGTTCAGGGTTCCGTTGAAGCTGTTCGCGATTCTCTGACCAAGCTCTCCACCGATTCCTGCCGCCTGGTGGTCATTCATTCCGGGGTCGGCGGAATTACCGAGAGTGATGTCAGCTTAGCCTCGGCTTCCGATGCTATTATCCTTGGTTTTAACGTCCGCCCCCAATCGAAAGCCTCTCATCTGGCTGAAAGCGAGGGTGTGGATATACGTCTTTACAATATTATTTACGATGCCGTTGCGGATATCCGGGATGCCATGGAAGGGCTGTTGAGTCCGACCTTTAAGGAAAAAGAACTGGGCCGTGTGGAGATTCGTGAGACGTTTAATATTTCCAAAATCGGCACCGTTGCCGGCTGTTATGTTCTCGAAGGAAAGATTGTCCGTAACGCTCAGTTACGTCTGGTTCGCGACAGTGTGGTTGTGTGGCAGGGAAAATTAAACTCCCTGAAACGCTTTAAGGATGACGTTCGCGAAGTGGCTTCCGGTTACGAGTGCGGGATTACCCTTGAAAACTACAACGACATCAAGCCGGGGGATATACTGGAAGCTTTTGAAATGGAAGAATTTAAATCCAAGCTTGTGTGAGGCCAGTTTATGGTTGTTGGGATTTTAAAGCTTGAATTGTATCTGCCAATTCCTCAATCCCTCAAGGAAAAACGGAGTATCGTCAAAAGGGTTTTGGGCCGCATCAGGGTGCGTTTCCCCATTTCGGCGGCAGAAGTTGATCATTTCGACCTGTGGCAGAGATCGATGCTGGGCATTGTCATGGTCGACCAGAACGAAGCCGATATTCATACGGTCTTTACCAAACTGGAGAAGGAAGTTATTGAATCGGCAGAAGTTGAGATCAGCAATCGAAAAGTCGAGTTCCAGCATTTTTGATAGGGAGAACCTTTGACCTACCAGCGTTCCCACCGCATAGGTGATCAGATTCAGAAAGAAATATCCGGCCTTCTGGCCAAAGGGTTAAAGGATCCGCGCATCGGTTTTGTAACCATTACGGGTGTTGAAGTCACACCCGACCTCCACCTGGCCAGGGTCTATTACACCGTCATGGGCGACAAAGATGCCCGAACCCAAACCGAAATCGGTCTAAAAAAGGCAACGCCCTTTATCCGCAGGGAATTGGGCCGCCGTATGCGAATTCGCTATATTCCTGACCTCCTTTTTATTTTCGACACCACCTTGGACCACAGCGAACATATTAACAGGCTTTTAAAGGAGGCCGCATCAGGGAGCACGGATGATAGCGAAGATTCGGAAACTCATTGAGAACAAGCGTCGCTTTCTTGTGGCGGCTCACATGAATCCCGATGGGGATGCCATTTCATCGACTTTGGCTTTGGGTAATGCTTTACGGGAAATGGGCAAAGAAGTTGTTTTTTTCAACGGCGATCCGGTTCCGCAGGTCTACAGTTTTCTCCCCGGCGCTGAACTTTTAACCAGTTCTCTGGACCAGTCCGCCGAGGAAATTTATGATGTCGGTTTTGTCCTCGACTCTGGTGAATTGCGCCGTGCTGGAGAACACCTCAGGGATAGGTGCCGGATATTGGTCAACATCGACCACCATGTTGACTCAGAACGTTTCAGTGATTATTTCTGGGTTGACGAGAAGGCCAGTTCAACGGGCACGCTTATCTATCGTTTGTTAAAAAATTTTACAGGCTATCGGTTTTCTCTGCCTGTCGCTACCTGTCTTTACACTTCCCTGGTTTCGGATACGGGCTCCTTCCGTTTCGCCAATACGGACAAGGAAACTTTCCAGATTGCCGCCGAACTTCTTGAATTGGGAGTCAATCCTGCTGAAATTTCCGCTCACATTTATGAAGACCGGGAAGAGAGAGTCCTTCATCTTCTGGGTCTCGCCCTCGGGACTCTGAAGCTGTCGGAATGCGGTAGAATTGCTTCCATATCAGTTACCAATGCACACATGGAGGCTACTGGTACCGGCCCTGAGCACACCGATGGGTTTATAAACTATCCCCGCTCCATTCGGGGAGTGGAAATTGCTCTTTTGTTTCGAGAAGCCGAACCCGGTTTTTTCAAGGTGGGCTTTCGCTCCAACGGCAATGTTGACGTCGCTTTTGTTGCCCAGAATTTCGGCGGTGGCGGCCATGCCAGAGCTGCCGGGGCTACCCTGCGGGGAACCCTTGACGAAGTGAGAGAAAAAATTATCGGCCATATAAGCCAAATTATTTCGTGAAGGTTATGGACGGTTTTCTGATCATTGACAAACCCAAGGGAATAACCTCCCACGATGTTGTCAGGGCGGTTCGACGGGCTTTGAAAATTCGGCGGGTGGGGCATACCGGCACCCTCGATCCCATGGCCACAGGGGTTTTGCCTGTCGCGGTCGGTTTTGCCACCCGATTGGTGGAGTATCTCTCAACGGACGACAAATCCTATCTTGCGACCATGAAGCTTGGCGCTTTTACGGATACCCAGGACGCCGAAGGAGAGGTTACGGCCACCCTTCCTTATGACGGTTTGCAAAGGCCCCATGTTGAAGAGGTGGTTGAGAACTTTCTGGGGGAGATAGAACAGGTCCCGCCCATGTTCTCAGCCGTTAAAATTCAGGGGAAACCTCTATATAAGCTGGCCCGGAAAGGCATTGAGATTGAACGCGAGGCACGCAAGGTCAGGATTTACCGACTGGAAATCCGCTCTTTTGAGCCTCCCATGATCACTTTTGATGTGACCTGCTCCAAGGGAACCTACATCCGGACCTTGTGCCGGGACATCGCCGAGGCATTGGAGACGGCCGGGCATCTTGTGGCTTTGCGGCGTATTCGTAGTGGCGGGTTTTCTTTGGCTGACACTATATCCCTTGAGGATATTGAACAAACACCTGCCGGAATGGTTTCTGAGCAACTGCTTTCTATGGAGGAGGGGATGAAAAGGTTCCCCGGATACGAGATCTCCCCTCTGGCTGTTGAGCGTTTGATGAACGGGATCCCTCCGGTGGCATCGAGTCTTGAAGAGTCACCCGTATGCCGGGAAGGGGAAATAGTCACTCTTCGAAAAGAGGATAAGCTGTTGGCCGTGGCCCGTTTTGCCCCGCAGAGAAAAATAGAAAAACGCGGCGATTTTGAACTTTTGAAGGTTTTTAGCCAAAATTGATTAGAACTTTACTTTGGCATGATTTCATGCTAAAAAAAATTCGTAAGTGCAATTATTACAAACTTTTACGTTATCCCAAGTAAGGAAGAATTAAGGAGGCAAAAAAAGTGCTGGCCACAGATCGAAAGAAAGAAATTATTGAAAAATATAAAACTCACGACAGCGACACCGGATCGCCTGAGGTACAGGTTGCACTTCTGTCCGAACGTATCACGTATCTCACCGACCACTTCCGAACTCATAAAAAAGATCACCATTCCCGGCGTGGTCTTCTTAAGATTGTTGGTCAGAGGCGTCGGCTCCTCGATTATCTCAAAAGCAAGGATGTCGAGCGCTACCGGAACCTGATACAGGCCTTAGGTATCCGGAGGTAACGGGCGAATGTCAAGCGGTTCTTTTTCATATCCACAAAGAACCGCTTTTTCCTTTCACCCATATTTTACCGCTGTGGGAGGTTGTCCAGAGAGAAAGTCCGTATATCCCGGCAAGGGAGGTACGGGTTTTGTCTCAGGCCATCCTCCTTCAGCATTTTTTGGCATTGAAATATGCCGGGTGGATAAATTTCAGGCCCTTTTTCTTAGACCTGTTGGGGGGAATTTTCAAAGCGGAACATATATAATATGTATGTCACCATTTGAAAAAAGCCCCAACCTGCCTGAGGACTGACGGGCCGATTTCACAACCACCCGCGGGTATATTTTGATGCCACGGCATTTTTTCAGGAGGAAAACATGGCCTTTATCAAAAAAGAAATAGAATTTAACGGTGAAGTATTCAGTATTGAAACCGGCAAGATGGCCCGTCAGGCCGACGGCGCCGTGGTGGTCAGTTATGGCGGCACAAAGGTTCTTTGTACCGCTGTAGCATCCAAAAATCTTCGGGAGGGGCAGGACTTTTTCCCCCTGACAGTCAACTACCAGGAAAAATTTTATGGCGGTGGAAGGATCCCCGGTTCCTTTTTTCGCCGCGAAAGAGGGTCCAGCGAGCGAGAAACCCTCATCTGTCGCTTGATCGACAGGCCCATGCGGCCCCTCTTTCCCAAAGGGTTTCTTTTTGAAACACAGATTATTCCGGCAGTCATCTCTATGGATCGGATCAACGATCCCGACACCCTTTCCCTCGTGGCTGCATCCGCAGCCGTAACCGTTTCCGATATCCCTTTTGCTGGCCCCATTGCCGCTGTCCGGGTTGGACGCATCAACGGGCAATTCCTGGCCAATCCAACCATCGCACAGATTGGGGATTCGGATATCGACATTGTTGTGGCCGGATCCAAGGATGCGATTCTCATGGTCGAAGGTGAGGCTCGTTTCGCTTCTGAGAAGGACATGCTCGAAGCTGTCTTTTTCGGCCATCAGGCTATGCAGCCCCTGATTGATCTTCAGATCGAACTGGCAGCAGCGGTAGGTCGTCCCAAACGGGAGTTCGCCGGGCCTGAAAAGGACCCTGAATTTGAGAAAAAGGTCGCGGAACTGAGCGAAGGGAGGATTGCCGAAGCCATTCGCATCCGAACCAAGCAGGAACGCTACAGCGCTATGGACCTTGCCAAGGCTGACCTTGTCGAAGCTTTGGGCGAGGATTACGCAGAGCGGAAAAAGGAGGCTCTGGAATATTTCAGCTCTCTGCATAAAAACATGGTCAGGGAGATGATACTGAAAGAGGGCGTCAGGATTGACGGCCGCGATTCGAAGACCGTTCGTCCCATTGATTGTGAAGTCGGGCTTCTGCCCCGTGCCCACGGCAGTGGCCTTTTTACCCGTGGTGAAACCCAGGCTCTCGTGGTAGTGGCCCTCGGAACAGGCGAAGATGAGCAACGCATCGATAATGTACAGGAACTTTCCTTCAAGAAGTTCATGCTTCACTATAACTTCCCTCCGTTCAGTGTCGGGGAAACCAGCAACCGCCTCTTCCCGGGACGCCGCGAGATTGGACACGGGATGCTTGCCGAGCGCGCCGTAACCAAGGTCGTTCCCGAGCATGAAAAGTTTCCTTACACCATCCGTATTGTCTCCGATGTCCTCGAATCCAACGGGTCTTCCTCCATGGCTACGGTCTGCGGGGCCTCACTGGCTCTTATGGACGCCGGTGTGCCGGTTAAAGAACCGGTTGCCGGGATTGCCATGGGGCTGATCAAGGAGGGGGAAGACATCGCCGTTCTTTCCGACATCCTTGGCGATGAGGACCACCTTGGCGACATGGACTTCAAGGTTGCCGGTAGCCGTAGTGGAGTAACTGCCCTGCAGATGGATATCAAGATTGCCGGTGTCAGCCGGGAAATCATGGAAAAGGCTCTGGGCCAGGCTTTGGAGGGACGGTTGCACATCCTTGGCAAGATGGACGAGTCCCTTTCTACCTCCCGCGAGGATCTTTCTCCCTATGCACCGCGGATTACCACCATTCATGTCAAGTCTGACCAGGTCAGAACCGTCATTGGCAGTGGAGGGAAGAACATTAGGGGTATTATCGAGGCGACGGGATGCACCATCGACATTGAAGATGACGGTCGCATCAACATCGCTTCAGCCGACGGCGAGGCCTGTAAATTGGCTATCAAGATGATCCGAAATCTGACCCAGGAAGCGGAAGTCGGCAAGCTTTATATGGGAACCGTCAAAAAGATTATGGAATTCGGGGCGTTTGTAGAGATTTTCCCCGGCACCGAAGGCCTGGTCCATATATCCGAACTGGAAAAAGCCCGTGTCCGCAAGGTCACCGATGTCCTCAACGAAGGAGATCAAGTGCTGGTTAAGTGTCTGGAAATCGACAAACAGGGGAAAATCAGATTGTCCCGGAAGCAGGCCCTTGGCGAAAACCTGCCGGAAGAAGCGTAAAGAGAAAGCACGCTTTGGGCATTTTCTGAAGATAACCGGGCTCCGTCCTCAAACGGAGCCCGGTTTTATTTTTTTCCGGTGTGGCCCAGGCCACCGGCTCCTCTTGCGGAAGCGTTGGAAAACTCCTCAACCAGCTCGAGATCAACCTGCACGACCGGAACAAAAAGCATCTGACAGATACGGTCGCCTGGCTCCACGATAAACGGTTCTTTCCCCCGGTTCCAGAGTCCCACCTTGATTTCTCCATGATAGTCGCTGTCAATCACCCCGATGAGATTAGCCAGGACAATACCATGTTTAATCCCCAGCCCTGAGCGAGGTGCCAAAACCGCCATCAAACCCGGGTCATGGATGCTGATGGCAAACCCGCTCGGGATAATACAAGTTTCACTCGGCTCAATGACCACCTTCTCCTGGATGCAGGCCCTGATATCCATGCCTGCCGCTCCTGCAGTGGTGTAAGTGGGAATGGGAATTTTGCTGCCAAGAAGCGGATTGATAATTTTAGCCTCGACTGCGCGTTTCATTTGAATTAGAATCCTCCGTTAATTCCAATTAATCCTTTTCAGAATAACCATTGTACGCTGTCCCCCGGGGGGGCTTTTGCGGTAAATGTTGACTATTGTGTGTTTGAGGTGCGTTGAATATTTCTTTGTCAGGATCAGCAACCACAAAGATTTCAATTCGCGACCGCTCAGTCAACCTTTTTCTGATAATATTGTGTTTTAGAGGGGCATCGCTTATTTTTCCGGTGCCGAAAATAAAATGTTGCTGAGCGTCAATCCCCATAACCCGCAAATGCGATTGATTAACCAGGTCGTCGAATGTCTAAAAAACGGCGGGGTCATCGTTTATCCAACTGACACCATCTATGGAATCGGTTGTGATATTTTCAATAAAAAGGCGGTTAAAAAGGTCTATCAGCTCAAAAAACGTGATGTTCGAAAGCCGTTTTCCTTCATTTGCACTGATCTGTCGGACGTAACCACGTATGCTCAGGTCAGTAACTTTGCTTTTAAAATCATGAAAAGACGATTGCCCGGGCCTTATACGTTTGTTCTTGAAGCCACTCGCGTTGTGCCTGATCTTCTCATGACCAAACAACGAACAGTAGGCATTCGGATACCTGAAAACCCTATTGCCGAAATGATTGTGAAAGGCCTCGGTCATCCGCTGGTAACGACCAGTGTCAACATTTCAGGTGAAGACACCCTTGGGGATCCCTATGAGATTGAAGAACTGATGGGTAAGCAGCTCGATATGGTTATAGACGGGGGAATTATTTTCAGTGAGCCATCGACGGTAATAAGCCTCATTGACGATGAGGTGGAGGTTTTACGCCAGGGTTGCGGAGATGTTTCCTGGATCGGATGAGCATCCAGGATCAATGGCTAAAGGGAGGCCCAACGAGAGGCAATCAAAGATGGAAAAGAGTCAAACACTGACCTTGGCCGGGGTGGGGAAACGAAGCCTGGTCTTTTTTTTATTCCTGTTTTTATTCTGCAACAGCCTGAATGCCGTCGCTTCTGAGCAGGATTCCGGCTCTATCGGTACATCAGTTGTTCCGACGGCGGTCGGCCAATTAGTAGTGCTTCATGTCATTAAAGACTCCCCTGCTGATATCAAGGGGCTTCTTCCCGGGGATCTGATTGTGGAAGTTAATGGTGTTGACTTGAGAGGCAGTGAATTTTCTCGGATAGTAAAAGATCAGTTGTGGGGCGAGGCAGGTACGGAGATTGATTTGAAGTATCTCCGCCCGGGGAAAGAAGGGCTTACAACCTTGCGACTGATGAGAACCAAACTGCCTGACAAACCTGCTAAACTGCCCGGGGTTAAAATGGTATTGCCCAAAAAAAACAACCGGGATACACCTTGACTCTATGACCGAGGAACAGGGGAGGGGAATTTCAATAAAGAATAATAACCCGGCTTTCGATTTAAAGAAATGCCGGGTTATTTTTTGAAATGGAGTTCTTTTTTTGTTCGTTGCTGTAAATGACCGATTGAAAGGTTGCCAAGGTGAAAAATGAAAAAGAAAAAGGCACAGCAGACAAAAATGATCTGAATTGATTTGGAATGGGGCATATAACCGACAACAAACAACAAAGAGCAAACCAGCATGGCCATTCCGGCTCTTTTAGCTTGTCTTTTTTTGATCCAGCGGGTGACACGATTGGCTCGGGTGGGAAGAAGTGAAGAGTTATGGAAAATGGCTGAAAGAAAAAACAGATAAAAAATGATGGCCAGAAGACAGAAAACGGCAGGTATTTTGTGATGAGAAATGGCTGGCCACTCGATGGCGGCCAGCAGGAGGCAGAAAAAAACACCATGATATGTCAAATTTGTCATCACCCACCCCTGGTGTAAAAATGAAATGTTTTTCTTTCATTCGAGCAAGCTTTATGCCCTTATTAAAAACGTGTAATTTCAACAAGTTACTCTCATGCTTTTAAGGGGTTTCGTGATTTAGCGACAATATGCGCCAGAAAAATTTACAAAAAAGGCAATCCCTTGGGAAGAAGGTGACCATTGTTGTTCCCGATATACGGTTATTTTTTTTGGCAAGATTAGCCAAAGACAAATTTCGGAAATGGTTTTCAAACGGGACATGGCTTTTGAAAAAAGGGCGGGAAAACAAAAAGCCGGGACTGGTAAAGGTCCTGGCTTTTATATTTTTGGTGCCGAAGGCGAGACTCGAACTCGCACGACCGGTTGGTCACTACCCCCTCAAGATAGCGTGTCTACCAGTTCCACCACTTCGGCAGAATGTAAGGCTATATATATCTGTACAACTTTCTGCTGTCAAGAGATAAATAGCCGGATTCAGTTGGACTTTTCAGGTTGAACCGGGCTTGCAGGCTGCTCTGCGGTTTTCTCAGCCTGGGCTTCGGGTGCTGGAGTCGTCTGCTGTTGTTCAACCGTGACCTGCGTCGGCATAACACTGGTTGTTCCGGGTCTGGCATAGAAATAAGTGAGTCCCAGACTGGTCAGCATAAAAACAACAGCAACCATAGTTGTCATTCTACCGACAAAGCTTTTTCCGCCGGTGGCCCCAAATACGGTCTGGCTGGCTCCGGCCCCGAAAGTGGCGCCGATTTCAGCACCTTTCCCTCCTTGAATCAGGACAATACCGATGAGGGCAATGGAAACGATGATATGGACGATCAATAAAAAGGTAGTCATTCTTTTTCCCTTAAATACGAGCGGATAAATAAAAACCTTAAATTTTTAACATAGTTTCAGGAAGCTGAAAAGAAAAAAGTGGGTCAGCTTTTCTGAAAATTGATGATTCGAAGAAAATCCGCGCTTTTGAGGCTGGCACCTCCGACCAAAGCGCCATCAAGGTCGGGTTGGGCCATGAGATTATCGACGTTGTCCGGTTTGACGCTGCCACCATAGAGAATACGTGTACTTTGGGCTACCCCGGCATCGAAGGTTGAAGCTAGAAGGCTGCGAATGAAAGCGTGAACCTCCTCAGCCTGTTCGGGGGTTGCGGTCTTGCCTGTTCCGATAGCCCAGACCGGTTCGTAGGCGATGACCACCTGTTTCATATCTTCAGCGGAAATTTTCTGTAACCCCTCACGAAGTTGGGTGGCAAGGATGTCGAAGGTTGTTCCGGCCTCACGTTGTGCAAGGGTTTCGCCAATACAGAGGATGGCAACCAGCCCCTCTTTGATGACCGCGTGCACTTTGCGGTTTATAAAGGCACCATCCTCGCCGAAGAGTTGACGCCTTTCCGAGTGGCCGAGAATGACGAAGAGACACCCGATGTCCTTTAACAGGGCAGGGGAGACCTCGCCGGTGAAGGCACCCTGCTTTTCGGGATAGCAGTTCTGGGCTGCGAGGCCCACCCGACTTTCGGCGAGAGTGGCCCTGGCCACGGAAAGAGCGGTGAAGACGGGAGCGACTGCTATATCGACCTCGGTCGAATTTTCACTTCCTGTCTTTATGGCATTGACAAGCTCAAGGGTCTCTCCAAGGGTTTTATGAAGTTTCCAGTTCCCTACAATCAACGGTCTCCGCATTTCGAGCCTCCGCATGATAATGAATGACATCAAAGTTGTAAGTGTTGACCTTGTTGGACTACGGGCAATCTCCCCCCATTATGCTAACTTATTACATCATGTTTTATCATTTAACGCCTGAATTCCAGGTAGTTTTTTCCCTTCAAGAAATTCAAGCGAGGCGCCACCTCCCGTGGAGATATGGGTCATTTGACTCTGCAGACCGGATTTTTTTACCGCCGCCATGGAATCGCCGCCGCCGATAATGGAAACGGCCTTGGAATCGGCAATGGCGCGGGCGACCGCCAAGGTTCCGGCGGCAAATTCATCCATTTCAAAAACCCCCATGGGACCGTTCCAGACAACGGTTCCGGCTGCAGTCAGAACCGTAGCGTAGCGTTTGATCGTATCCGGGCCGATGTCCAGGCCCATCCAGTCGGAAGGGAAATCGCCGTTTCTGCAGATTTTATGGTCAACCCCTTCAGCCAGAGCCGGTGCTACCACGTGATCCTCGGGGAGAAGAAGCTGAACGCCCTTATTATGGGCTTCTTTGAGAAGCTCTCTACAAAGTTCAAGCTGATCTTCCTGAACCAGAGATTTCCCTATTTCAATTCCCTGTGCCTTGAGGAAGGTGTAAGCCATGCCACCACCAATGAGAATAACATTGACCTTGGTCAGAAGGTTGCGGATAACCGGAATCTTATCCTTGGCTTTGGCGCCACCAAGAACGGCCACGAAAGGCCGTGCCGGTTGAGCAAGGGCAACTCCCAGGTAGCGGATCTCATCATCCATAAGGAAACCGGCCACGGCAGGATTCAGCATCTGGGCAACGCCTTCCGTGGAGGAATGGGCTCTGTGGGCGGTGCCGAAAGCATCGTTGACATAGACGTCAGCTAAACTGGCAAGTTGGCGGCTGAAAACATGATCGTTTTTTTCCTCTTCAGCATGAAAACGAACATTTTCAAGTAGTATGGCTTCACCCTCTTTCAGGGAATCGATCATGTTCTTGACTACAGGTCCGATGCAATCCGGAGCGAATTTAACTTCCTGTCCTAAAAGCCCGCTTAAATGAGGAGCTACTGGAGCCAGGCTGTATTTCGGGTTTGCCTCTCCCTTTGGCCGGCCGAGATGGGAAACGAGAATTAATTTGCCGCCCTGGTCGAGAATATAGCGGATGGTTTTAAGGGCTGCGACAAT
Source organism: Deltaproteobacteria bacterium (assembly GCA_016934985.1). Lineage (GTDB taxonomy): Bacteria > Desulfobacterota > Desulfuromonadia > Desulfuromonadales > JAAYDE01 > JAFGRU01. Next base: position 15,396 of record JAFGRU010000018.1, on the reverse strand, counting down.
CCTGGAATCGTCTGTAATATGCCCTTCGCCATCCATGGGCACATTGAAATCGACCCGGCACAGGACCTTTTCACCCTTCAGGTCGACATCCTGCAAACTCATTTTATTATACATGCTGTTCACTCCGTAATTATAGCGAACCATGTTAAAAAAATATTTCGGCCGGTAAATCGGTTCCGGTGCTGAAAACAAAAAGAGGCAGGAATTGCTCCTGCCTCTTTTTGCCGTTTTAGCGTGAAGTAATGTACTTGATCAAATCGCAGATCCTGCCCGAATATCCCCACTCATTATCATACCAGGAAAGGATCTTAACCATATTGCCGTCGATAACGCGGGTAATGTCAGCGTCGAAAATGGAAGAATGAGGGTTGCCGTTAAAATCGATGGAAACCAGCGGCAGATCACTGTACAGCAGAACCCCTTTAAGATCCGTTTCAGCTGCCTTTTTCATAGCAGCGTTGACCTCTTCGACGGTGGTTGATTTTTCGGTTTGTACTACCAGGTCCACTACCGACACATTGGGAGTCGGAACCCGGATGGCCATGCCGTCGAGTTTTCCCTGGAGGTGGGGGAGGACCAGAGCGACAGCCTTGGCAGCACCCGTCGTGGTAGGAATCATGGAGACTCCTGCGGCCCGGGCGCGGCGCAGGTCTTTATGGGGAAGGTCGAGAACCTTCTGGTCGTTGGTGTAGGAGTGGATGGTCGTCATCAGACCCTTGACAATACCAAAGGAGTCGTCGAGAACCTTGGCAACCGGCGCAAGGCAGTTGGTGGTGCAGGAAGCGTTGGATATGACAAAATGTTTTTCCGGATCGTATTCGGTGTGATTGACCCCCATGACAAAGGTAGCGTCGACATTTTTCCCGGGGGCGCTGATAATGACACGTTTCGCGCCGGCTTCGAGATGTTTGGCGGCATCCTCACGTTTGGTAAACCGTCCGGTCGACTCGATAACGATGTCGACGCCAAGTTGCCCCCAGGGCAGTGCGGCGGGGTTGGTCTCTTTGGAAATCTGGATCTTTTTGCCGTTGACGGTGATGCTGTCTTCCGCCGCTTCTACCGTCGCATCGAAAATGCCGTGAACGGAATCGTATTTGAGAAGATGAGCCAGAGTAGGGGCGTCGGTCAGGTCGTTGATTGCAACGATGTCAATATCCGGAGTTTTTTGGGCAATGCGAAAAACAAGACGTCCGATACGACCAAATCCGTTAATTGCAACTTTTGTAGCCATGCGTTAGCCTCCTGACATAAATCGGTTCGGGGGAAAAACCACAATCACCTTAAAAATTAGAACTTTATTAAAATATGCGCATCATAGCCAAATTGATTATCGGCGTCAATAGTCGATCGCCGCGCCAGGTCTTTGGGAATGACCTGTTGCCCTTTTTTTGCCGATGTGATATCAAGGTTTTGGGAACTTGATAGGGAAGAGAGCCTAATTAATTTTAAGGTTTTCCATTATTTTTACAACCCTATTTATATAGAAATTATTAAGAAAAAAATCCACCTGGCTTACCACTACTGGAAAGGTGGATAAACTGGCTTCTCAGGTGCCGGGATATGGTAGTCTGGTAAGGGTTCCGATCGATTCGCTTTTTCAGTTTTATTGTTTTTCATTGCTATGAATGGTCGGGCTTTGACACGCAAAGCCATGGGGATCTCGCCTTTAATACAGTTCACGGTTTTTAAATCAAAATTCGAAAAGAAAAATTTATCAGGGCATGTTAGACCGGACTGATTCCCTGATACAATTTCATGGCATACCGTTGTCGATCGGGCGGGCAACTTCAGGCTGGCAGGGCGAATTGTGATCAAAATGTCTGCAACGGAAAGATTCCGTTTGGTTTTTGTCAGCATTTATCAATACACTGGAGATTAGGAAAATTGCGTGTCTGCCTGCTTGCCAGCGGAAGCAAAGGCAATTCGATTTTCATTGAGACAGAGGAGAGCCGGGTTCTGATTGATGTCGGGCTTTCGGCCCGTGAAATTGAAAAAAGACTGGCAGCCGTATCGGTTGAGGCTGCGGATATTGATGCCATTTTCGTTACCCACGAACACAGCGACCATGTGCGTGGTGTTATTCCCTTCTCCAACCGATTCAAGACGCCGGTGTATATCCACCACCAAACTCGCGAGGTTTTTCCCGACGGCAAACGGCTGAAGGTACATCAAGAGTTCGACAGCGGCGCATCGTTTCACCTCAAGGATATGGTCATTACCCCTTTTCCCATTACCCATGACGCCGTTGCGCCTGTCGGTTTCACTGTCGAGACAGTTCAGGGCAAGATCGGGGTGGCCACCGATCTTGGCATTGCCACGCGCCTTGTCGTTGAGCAATTGAAAAACTCCCGTATCCTGGTCCTTGAGTCCAATCACGACGATGATATGCTGCGTGACGGACCTTACCCATGGGTGTTGAAACAACGTATTCGCAGCCGCCACGGCCATCTTTCCAACAACGCCTCGGCGGAATTGTTGACGAGTTTGCTCTGGGATAACCTTGAAGCGGTTTTTCTGGCTCATTTGAGTGAACAGAACAACCGCCCGGCGTTGGCTGAGCAGGCGGCCCGGGGAGTATTGAAAAATAATGGCCTCTGTTCACCCATACTGGCGGTTGGCAGCCAAGCCGCACCGAGCCTGTGTTTTAATCTCGAAAATGGCAGATTTAACCATTAAATGCCTCTTTCAAGAGAGGAGCTGACAGCGTGATAGAACGTTATACCCGCAAGGAAATGGCCAGCATCTGGGAGGCGGAGAATCGCTTTCGAATCTGGCTTGAAATCGAAACCCTGGCCTGTGAGCGCCAAGCGGAGCTTGGGGTGATCCCTAAAGAGGCGGTCCCCGTTATTCGCGAAAAGGGCAATTTTGATATCGCCCGTATTGCCGAGATCGAGGAAGAAGTCAAACATGATGTTATTGCTTTTTTGACCTCCGTGGCTGAATATGTCGGTCCTGAGGCCCGTTTCATCCACCAGGGCATGACCTCTTCCGATATTCTCGACACCTGCTTCTCGGTTCAGTTGAAGCAGGCGGCGGAAGAATTGGTGAAAGACCTGACCATGCTTCTTGAGTCAATTCGGGAGCGGGCCTGGGAGCACAAAGATACGGTATGTATCGGGCGTTCCCACGGTATTCACGCCGAACCTGTCACTTTCGGGCTCAAGCTCGCAGGCTGGTATGCGGAGATGGAGCGCAATCTGGAACGGCTTCGCCAGGCCCGTGACAACATCGCCACCGGCGCCATTTCCGGGGCCGTGGGCACCTACGCCAATATCGACCCCAGTGTCGAAACCTATGTCTGTGAAAAAATGGGGCTCAAGCCCGAGCCTATTTCAACCCAGGTTATTCCCCGGGACCGCCATGCCGAATATTTCTGCACTTTGGCGGTCATCGCCTCGTCTGTGGAGAGGATTGCAATAGAAATCCGCCATCTGCAGCGTACGGAGGTGCTTGAAGCGGAGGAATATTTTTCCAAGGGCCAGAAGGGCTCCTCGGCCATGCCTCATAAACGCAACCCGGTCCTCACTGAAAACATCACCGGTTTGGCCCGCCTGGTCCGCAGTTTTGCCTTTCCGGCCCTGGAGAACGTTGCCCTGTGGCATGAGCGGGATATCTCCCATTCCTCGGTGGAGCGCAATATCGGCCCTGACGCAACTGTTACCCTCGATTTTATCCTGCGCCGCCTCAACAGCGTGGTAAAAAACCTGGTGGTCTATCCCCAGCGCATGCTCGACAATATGAACCGCACCCATGGCCTGATTTTCTCCCAGCGGGTGCTGCTTGCTCTCACCCAGGCCGGCACCTCGCGGGAAGATGCCTATCGCCTTGTGCAGCGCAACGCCATGCGGGTCTGGGAAGAGGACAAGGATTTCCTGGAGGAGCTCCTCAACGACGCCGAAGTTAAGACAGCCCTGGGGGAAGAGGGGATCCGCGAAGTTTTCGACCTCAATTATCATCTCGCCCATGTCGACACCATTTTTGAACGGGTGTTCGGCAAAAAGTCGGCAACGGAGCAGTAAAGCCATGGCCTGGAGAATTGAAATCGGTCTTAAAAAGGGGAGCAGGGACGCCCGCGGCGACCGTGTAAGGCGCGAGCTGGAACAGCACTTCGGATTGTGCCTGGAGGATGTCCGCACCCTGGATGTCTACACCGTGGATGCCAACCTTACGGATGATGAATTAGCCGCCGCGGCCCAGGGCCCGTTCTGTGATCCGGTTATTCAGGAAGCTTCCATCAACCGGTCCTTGGCCACGGATTTCGACGTCCTTGTTGAGGTCGGCTTCCGGCCAGGCGTCACTGATAATGTCGGTCGCACCGCCCGGGAGGCCATTCAGCATCTGACCGGCCGTCCATTTGCCCCGGGCGAGGCGGTTTACACGTCGGTTCAATACCTGCTCAAGGGCAACCTGACCAAGGAACAGGCCCACAAGGTGGCCGCCGACTATCTCGCCAACGAATTGATCCAGACCTGTCTGGTGGTATCGCGCGCTGAATTCGATAGCCAAAGCGGAATGCAGGTACGTATTCCCAAGGTGACCTCCGGTGCTTCTGTGCACATCGACGAGGTCGATCTCGATGTCGCCGATGCAGTGCTGCTGGAGATCAGCCGCGAGCGCATGCTGGCCCTCAGTCTCAGGGAAATGCAGAAGATTAAAAGTTACTTCGCCCAAAAAGAGGTCATTGACACCCGCCGCCGCGTCGGCCTCGGCGATAAACTGACCGACGCTGAACTTGAAGCCCTGGCCCAGACCTGGAGTGAACACTGCAAGCACAAAATCTTTTCCTCGCGTATCGATTACCAGGACGAAACGGGCACAAGCGAAACCATCGATTCAATTTTCAAGACCTATGTCGTCGGCGCCACCGAAGCGGTGCGCAAAAAGAAAGGTGAGCGCGACATCTGCCTGTCGGTGTTCAAGGATAACGCCGGGGTGATCCGTTTCAATGACGATTGGAGCCTGGTCTTCAAGGTTGAAACCCACAACTCGCCCAGCGCCCTCGATCCCTACGGTGGTGCTTTGACCGGCATCGTCGGGGTCAACCGCGACTCCTTCGGCACCGGCCAGGGGGCGAGCCTGCTCTTCAACACCGATGTTTTCTGTTTTGCGTCGCCTTTTTTCGAGGACGAGCTGCCACCGCGTCTGCTGCATCCCCGGCGTATTTTCGAAGGGGTTGTGTCGGGTGTCGAGCATGGCGGCAACAAGAGCGGCATTCCCACGGTCAATGGCTCCATAGTCTTTCATCCCCGTTTTCTCGGCAAACCTCTTGTCTATTGCGGCACCGGGGCGATCATGCCGGCCGTTATCAACGGCAAGCCCGGCCACGAAAAAATGTCTCACAAAGGGGATCGCATTGTCATGGTCGGCGGGCGCATCGGCAAAGACGGCATTCACGGTGCCACCTTTTCGTCAGAAGAGCTCCACGAGGGTTCGCCTGTCACCGCTGTCCAGATCGGTGATCCCATCACCCAGCGACGCATGTTCGATTTTCTCCTCATTGCCCGGGACCGCGGCCTCTACAATTCCATTACCGACAACGGCGCCGGCGGTCTTTCCTCCTCCGTCGGAGAGATGGCGGAGGATACGGGCGGCTTTGAGCTCCATCTCGATTGCTGTCCCTTGAAGTATTCCGGCCTCCAGCCATGGGAGATTCTCATTTCCGAAGCCCAGGAGCGCATGACCCTGGCCGTGCCGCCGGATAAAATCGCGGAATTCCTGCAACTCGCCCGGGACATGGAGGTCGAGGCCACAGATCTGGGTGAGTTTACCGACAGCGGTTATTTCCACTGTCTCTACGAGGGCAGGACGGTCACCTACCTGGAAATGGATTTTCTCCATAATGGCGTGCCCCAGATGCAAGTTGAAGCCCGTTGGCAGACTTGCACGGCAAGCGAGCCGGAGTTCCCCCCACCGGCCGACCTGGCCGCCACTCTGTGTGCCATGCTCGGGCGCCTCAACATCTGCTCAAAAGAGAGCGTGGTGCGCCGTTATGACCATGAGGTCAAGGCCGGCAGCGTCATCAAGCCGCTGACCGGGATAGACAACGACGGCCCTTCCGATGCTGCTGTCATCCGTCCTTTGAGCGACACCTTTGAAGGCGTGGTAGTGGCCCACGGTATCTGCCCCCGCTACAGCGACATCGACTCTTACCACATGATGGCCAATGCCGTTGACGAGGCCCTGCGCAACTATGTCGCCGTAGGCGGCGATGTCGAGCATGTGGCCGGGCTCGACAACTTCTGCTGGTGCGACCCGATCCGAAGTGAAAAGAATCCCGAGGGCGCCTACAAGGCGGCCCAGCTGGTGCGCACCAACAAAGCCCTTTACGATTACTGCGTTGCCTTTGAGGTGCCCTTGATCTCCGGCAAGGATTCCATGAAAAATGACTACCAGATCGGTGCCACCAAGATTTCGATCCCGCCGACGGTCCTCTTTTCGGTTATCGGGAAAATCAACGATGTGCGCCGCGCAGTCAGCATGGATGTCAAGCAGGCGGGCGACCTGGTTTATCTCCTGGGCCGTACCCGGCCGGAACTGGGCGGTTCCGAGTATTACGACCTGTGTGGTTTTCTCGGTAGGAGCGTTCCCGAGGTAGATGCCGCCTATGCCCGTAACCTCTTTACTCTTATCAACCGGGCTCAGCAGGAAGGACTCATCGCATCCTGCCATGACCTTTCCGATGGCGGGCTTGGTGTTGCCCTGGCGGAAAGCGCATTCGCCGGCGGCCTGGGGTTGGAGATCGACCTTGGCGGGATTACAGCCGCGGAGGCCATGCGTGATGACCTGCTGCTTTTCTCAGAAACCCCGAGCCGCTTTCTTGTCACCGTGCGTCCTGAAAATCACCGCCGTTTCGAGTCGCTTTTCAGCCGCACCGATGTTTCAGAAATCGGCAATGTCTTGAGTAACAGTCATTTTATTATTAAAGGTCGGAATGGAGAGGCCCTCATCCGGAGCGATATCCATACCCTGAAACAGGCCTGGCAAGCGCCGCTGAAAGGGCTTTGAATATGGCAAAAAAAGTTCGCGCCATCATAATCTCAGGCAATGGCGTCAACTGTGAGCAGGAGATGGCTCTGGCCTGCCGTCGTGGCGGCGCAGATGTCGTTGACATCGTTCACATCGGTGAACTTCTGGCGGGCCGGGCCCAGCTGGAGGACTACCATTTTCTCAACTTTCCCGGAGGTTTTCTTGACGGGGATGATCTCGGAAGCGCCAAGGCCGGTGCCAACCGTATCCTGCATGCGGCGGTCCGCGACCGGGAGGGGCGGCTGGCCGAGCAGGTCCAGGCCTTTATTGCCGACAAGAAACTGATTATCGGAGTTTGCAACGGTTTTCAGTTAATGGTTAAAATGGGGTTGTTGCCGGCACTGGAAGGCCGTTATGGTGATCAGAGTGTAACCCTGACCTTTAACGATTGCGGCCGCTTTGAAGATCGCTGGACCTCTCTCAAGGTTGATCCGGCGTCTCCCTGTGTTTATACCCGCGGCCTGGAAAACCTCTATTTCCCTGTACGCCACGGGGAGGGAAAATTCGTGGTTCGCTCGTCCGAGGTGTTGGACCAGTTGGAAGAGAAACATCTGGCGGTGTTGAAATATACCGATCCCGACTTTCAGGCGCCGACCATGGAATATCCGTTCAACCCTAACGGCTCGGTGGGGGCTGTTGCCGGTATCTGCGACGAAAGCGGTCGCCTGTTCGGGCTGATGCCCCATCCGGAAGCCTACCTTTATCGGACCCATCATCCGCGCTGGACCCGGGAGCCCGATCTTGGCGAAGAGGGCATGGGGGTTGGGATATTTCGCAATGCGGTCGAGTATATTCGCTCCACACTGCTTTAAAAAAGAGCATCACTGAACAAGGGGCGGGAATTCCCCTGCCCAGCAAATAGAAGAGTGCTATGGAAGAAAAATTTCATCACGAATGCGGTGTCTTCGGCATTTATGGCCATCCTGAGGCGGCGAACCTGACTTATCTGGGTCTCTACGCCCTCCAGCATCGGGGCCAGGAAAGCTGTGGGATTGTTGCTTCCGACGGGAAAAAACTCGCCTCCATTACCGATACCGGCCTGGTGGCAGATGTTTTCCGTGATGACGAAATATTTCAACAGCTTCCCGGGAAAAGCGCCATCGGCCATGTGCGCTATTCCACAACCGGCGGCACAGGCGTTAAAGGCTGCCAACCGATTCTCGTCGATTACTCGCGAGGCAGCCTGGCGCTCGCGCACAATGGCAATCTGGTCAACGCCCTGGAACTGCGTAACGAGCTTGAAGCCGAAGGTTCCATTTTCCGCAGTATTACCGATACCGAAGTCATTATTCATCTTCTCGCCAAAGATCAGACCAACTCCCTGGTCAAGCGGGTGCAGAACGTGGCTTCCGTCATAAAAGGAGCTTATTGCCTGGTTCTGCTTACCGAAACCCGGCTGATCGCGGCTCGCGACCCCAACGGTTTTCATCCTCTGGTTCTGGGCGAGTTGGACGGTGCCTACGTGGTGGCCTCTGAAACCTGCGCCCTGGATCTCATAGAAGCCAAATTGATCCGCGAAATTGAGCCTGGAGAGATGATCGAGATCAGCAGCAGGGGCATCCAATCCTACCGCCTCGGCCCTGAGAGCAACCCGTCCCCTTGCATCTTTGAATTTATCTATTTCGCCCGTCCGGACAGCAATATTTTTGGTCGGCAGGTTTATACCGTCCGCAAGGAATTTGGCCGCCAGCTGGCCAGGGTACATCCCGTGGAGGCGGACGTGGTCATACCGGTGCCCGATTCCGGAACCGCCTCTGCCATCGGCTACGCCGAGGAGACGGGCATCCCATTTCAGCTCGGGCTGATGCGAAATCATTATGTCGGGCGCACTTTTATCGAGCCCCAGCAGTCAATCCGCCATTTCGGGGTCAAAATCAAACTCAACCCGGTGCGGGAGGTTATCGAAGGTAAGCGGGTTGTTGTCGTGGACGACTCCATCGTACGGGGTACAACCTCGCGGAAAATCATCAAAATGATTCGCAACGCCGGGGCCAAGGAGGTGCATGTGCGCATATCGAGCCCTCCCACCAGTTTCCCCTGTTTTTACGGCATCGACACCCCGACCCGCAAGGAGTTGATCTCCTCGTCCCATTCCATAGAGGAAATCAACCGCTACATCACTTCGGATTCCCTCGGCTATCTTTCCTTGGAGGGAGTTAGAAAAGCGGCGAAAATGCAGAATCTTAACATGTATAACTTTTGCGATGCCTGCTTCAGCGGCCACTATCCGGTTAAATTCCCCCGCCTGCTCGAAGGGCTGCAACTCGATCTCTTTTAATTTTGGCGGCGCGGATAAATAGAAAACGATTGATAAGATACTACGGTTTCTGAAAGAAAGGACGTAAGGATGACGGAACGGGAAGAACTGATGCAACTGATCAGGGAGCTTTCCTATGAAGAGCGGGAGGTGACCCTGGCATCCGGGAGGAAAAGTAATTTTTATTTCGACGGAAAACAGACCACGCTCAATGCGCGCGGGGCAGTTCTGACCGGTCGCCTTTTCTACGAAGAGCTGAAAAAATTTGACGGCCCGGTTGAAGGCGTCGGGGGACCGACCATGGGGGCAGATCCCATTGCAACGGCCACGGCCATGGTCAGCAGCCTTGCAGGAGATCCTATCCCCGCTTTTATTATCCGCAAGGAGCCAAAAAAGCACGGCACCGGCCAGTGGGTCGAAGGACGCAAAAATCTTCGCCAAGGGGCTCGGGTGGTGATTGTCGAGGACGTCGTGACGACTGGAGGGTCTTCTCTGAAAGCGGTGGAAAAAGCCCGCGAGGAAGGTCTTGAGGTTCTTGGCGTTATCGTTCTCGTCGATCGCGAGGAAGGGGGCCGTGAAACCATGGAAGCCCAGGGGGTTGCCCTGCGGGCTATCTTCACCAAAAGCGAGGTCGTCGCCGGAGGCTGAAAAAGGAAAGTTGATATCAGAAGATCAAGCGAGGCACTTTCAAAAAATGCCCCGCTTTTTTTTATCCGCTAAACTGCCCCGATTTTTCAGCCCTCTGCGGGAATTTTGAACACTTCGAGCACGCCGGGCAGGGGCCGGAGTTGTCCGGGCTCGATCCGCGAGGTATCGCCGATCACTCCGATAATGGTCCGCTCGGAACCGGTGGATTGATGGAAATCGAGGTCCAGATCACTCAACGCTTCCTTGACCTGGCGCAAATCATCTTCCGTGGCTGTTTTTCGCATAACGATGAGCATCGTTGTCTACTTTCCGGATAAGGTTCTTTCGAGGCTGCGCGATTCGTCGATGACTCTTTCAAACAGGCGCACAATGGCCTGGTTATCCAGGGGGCCGGGGTTGTTGGCCTGCACCCGGCGGAAGATATTCTGTTCGCGGGAAGGGTCGTAGATGCGCAGGCCCTCACGTTTTTTTATCTCGCCGATTTGTACCGCCAGGGCGGAGCGTTCGTTGAAGATTCGCAGCAGTTCGTCGTCAAGCTGATCGATCCTGTCTCTGATCTCATGAATATCCAATTTCAGGCTCTCCTGTTTTGGGGTTTTTCCGGACAAAAGTGTCTTTTTTCCAGTGCATGTCATCCCGTTTGGGATAATCCATGGTGTAGTGAAGTCCTCGGCTTTCGCGGCGCGCCAGGGCACAGCGGATTATCAGTTCCGCGACGGTGGTGATATTGCGCAGCTCCAGGAGGTCGGAGGTAGGGTAGAAATTCCAATAGTATTCAAGGATTTCTTCCTGAATGAGATGAATGCGGCGCAGGGCGCGGTTGAGACGCTTGTCGGTGCGGACAATGCCGACGTAGTTCCACATCGAGAGGCGCACCTCGTGCCAGTTGTGGGCCACCACAACGTCCTCGTCGCTGTCCCGGGCGTTGCCGAAATCCCAGGACGGGATGGCGGGGGTCGGGCTCAGAATCTCAGACAGGCGTTCCAGAGCCTTGTGTGCTGCCCGGTCGCTGAAGACAGCGCCCTCAAGAAGGCCGTTGCTGGCCAGGCGGTTGGCGCCGTGGAGACCGGTCCAGGAGGTCTCCCCGATAGCGAAGAGATTATGAATGTCGGTTTCACCCCAGATATCGACTTTGATCCCGCCGCACAGGTAATGAGCGGCAGGCACCACCGGAATCATCTCGCAGGTCATGTCGATGCCGTAGGAAAGGCAGGTCCGGTAAATATTGGGGAAGTGCTCCTTGATGAATTCCGGTTCTTTATGGGTTATGTCCAGGAAAACGCAGTCCTCGCCCGAGGTTTTCATTTCATTATCGATGGCTCGGGCGACGATGTCGCGAGGGGCCAGGTCTTTACGCTCGTGGTAATCCTCCATGAAAGCGCGGCCCTGGCTGTTGCGTAGAACCGCTCCTTCTCCGCGCACGGCCTCGGAGATAAGGAAAGGTTTGGCGTGGGGGTGGAAGAGGGTAGTGGGGTGGAACTGCATGAATTCCATGTTGGCGATGGTGGCTCCGGCCCGGTAGGCCATGGCGATACCGTCGCCTGTCGATACATCGGGATTGCAGGTGTAGAGATAGACCTTGCCGGCGCCGCCGGTGGCCAGGGTGGTAATGCGGGCACCGAAAGTCGATACGCGGCCCTTGCGAATGTCGAGAACATAGGCCCCGAGGCAGCGATCCCGGTCAAGTGCTTTGCGGGTGGCTTTGGCTTCAGTGATCAGGTCGACGGCGATATGGTGTTCGAAGATGGTGATGGAGGGATGGTTTTCCACCGCTTCGACCAGCGCCCTTTCGATCTCTTGCCCGGTGATATCGCGGGCATGAAGAACCCGCCGTTTGCTGTGGCCCCCCTCGCGGGTCAGATCAAAGCTGTCGTCATCTCTGCGGGTGAACTGAACGCCCCATTCGACCAGGTCCTGGACCGCTTTGGGACCGCTTTCCACCACCATACGTACTACGTCTTCGCGGGACAGGTACGCTCCAGCCCTCATGGTATCCTGAAAATGGGCTGTAAAGGAGTCCTCCGACGAAATTACGCTGGCTATCCCCCCCTGGGCAAGGTTGGTGGCGTTATCAGAAATTTCCCTTTTTGTAACGATAGCCACGGAACCGTAGCCCGCCAATTTTAAAGCGAAGGAAAGACCGGCAATGCCGCTGCCGATGACCAGAAAATCAGATGTGTACTCCATGCAGCATGTCCTGCAAAAGCATCGGGCCTGAGTCGGTGATTTCCGACCAGGCAGGTGCGCAACTCATGGGCGGTATAAGTTTCTATTTAAACCGGAACCCAGTCCCAACCCAGGGATTAAAGTTAGAATTAATGGATTTGGTACTGCTTTTGCTGACCAGGAAAGGCAGGGGGCAATTATCCGACCTGGCAACAGTTATGTCAAGGTTTTGGAAGGCCTTGCGGTTGAAATACGTACCGGTTTGAATTATAGTCAACCAGCGATGGGAAAAATCATGCCGTTTTTTAATATTTACAACTTTGTTGCGGTTATTTCGTTTTTATGGGTTAGTATTTTCTTCAGCGTACAGCCTGCTCAGGCTGATATCTACAGGTATGTCGACGAGCGCGGGGTCATGCATTTTTCCAATATCCCGACCGGCCCCGAGTACGTCTTCTTCATGAAGGAAGAGCCCAAAGAAGACGACATCAACTATATTTATGAACTGGTGCAGCGCTATGCTTCGCGCTACAACCTGGAAAAAGAGCTGATTTGCGCTGTCATTAAAGCCGAAAGCGACTATAATCCCAAAGCTGTCTCCACCAAGGGTGCTCAAGGCCTCATGCAGTTGATTCCCGAAACCGCCCGTGATTTGAAGGTCAGCGACCCTTTTGACGTCCAGGAAAACATTCGTGGTGGCAGCCAGTATCTGCGCATGATGCTCGATCAATTCTCTGGCGATCTCGATCTGGCTTTGGCCGCCTATAACGCCGGGCCCAGCGCCGTTAAAGAATATGGCGGCGTACCGCCTTATAAAGAAACCATCCGCTATGTTGAAAAAGTCAAAGCCTTTTTAGATCAGTACCGCCTCGAGAAAGAACAAACTCTATGAATTTTAGAACCGGCCGCCTGAATCTTCCCAATTTACTGACTCTGGGGCGCATAGCCGCAGTTCCCATGGTGGTGGTTCTGCTCTTTTTTGATAACCGTACCAGTGGCATGTGGGCCGCGGGTATTTTCGGCATTGCCGCAATTACCGACTGGCTTGACGGCTACCTCGCCCGGAAGTGGGGGGTCGTTACGGTTCTGGGAAAATTCCTCGATCCTTTGGCCGATAAACTCATTGTCATGGCGGCCTTCATCATGATGATTCCCCTGGGCCGTGTTCCGGCCTGGGCCGTGTTTCTGATTCTCGCCCGCGAGCTGGTGGTTTCCGGTCTCCGCTCCATAGCTTCTTCAGATGGCATCGTCATTTCCGCAAGTCAGCTTGGCAAATACAAAACCATTTTCCAGATGACGGCCATCCCCGGCCTGATGCTTCATTATGATTATTATTGGCTGTTCGGCCTCAAAATCGAACTGTTTCACGTTTCCATGCAGAATATCGGCATCTTCTTTTTCTATGTCTCCCTGATTATGGCTCTCTGGTCGGGGGTGGATTACGTCTGTAAATTTTTCCGGGTTATCACCCGTTAAATTTGTGTTGACTTGAAAAAGTCCATTTGCTATTAATATGGGCCGTTGGCGCTTTCAAAAAAAGCCGATTCGCGGGAATAACTCAGTGGTAGAGTGCGACCTTGCCAAGGTCGAAGTCGCGGGTTCGAATCCCGTTTCCCGCTCCACCTAAAAAGACAGGCCGGACAAATTGTCCGGCCTTTTTTTGTTGTTTTTCCAACCTTTTTATAATCCGACCTTGTTGTCTGAAAGGATTACTATTGAAAATTATTAAAATATTTGGTTTTCGCAAATAATTGTATTTTGGTTGGTAAAAATAAGGGGAGTGTCCCTATTTTCTTTTTCTATGATAGATTCCTAATGGAAAAATTGACATGAATTGGAAAAGGGTATAATGTCGAAAACATCCTCTAATTGCAAAAATTTTTTCTAAAAAGATATTTCTGACCGATCTTAGAAATTTCAGAAGAATTGGAGAAAAAGTGTCAATAAGATTGAAGACTTTTTCTTTTCGGTTTGCTGAGCAGGTTTTAAATAGCAGGCTATCAATCAAGCAAGAAATCCAGGATGTTATTCTGGATCCCTCCATACCTTTACCTGAACTGACCCGCCCTAAATTTAACGAGATATTAGATAAAAGTTTTTTTTCAAAAGGCTGGGAATCTCAACCGCCTGTTTTCAACGAATTTGGAGATCCTTCCGCCAAAATGGATTTTTTAAAGGATAGGGTAGAGATTGAGGTTGAATTTGGTCATGCCTCTTTTATCGGGCTCGATTTGTTAAAGTTCCAAGTTGCTTTTTTGACAGAATAGACCTGGGAGTGTATATCACTCCAACGAAGAATTTCCAGAAGTCGGCAAAAAAACAGTATGGGCTCAATTGGGATGGAAGTTTGAGTTTCGAAAAAGTTACGAGATATCTACCTCATTTTAAAAGGGCTATCCAAATACCTATTTTTGGAATTGGTCTTGACCTTTAAAAAAGGTTTATTATTAAAAAGAGTTTTTTAGAAATTTTTCCAAAGTAGCGATTTGGAAACAATGACGTTTATATATTGGCTATAAATCATCTCAGTGCCATGATTGATCTACAAATCCAGATCGATATTTCAAAAAGCAGAAATCCTTGTTAAGAGGGAGAAATGAAAAAACATAATTTTTTGAAAGCAATTGACACTCTTAAGCTTTATCGGCGTGCCGAACTTTTAGATGAAGAGGGCCACCGACTAATTAAAGACCTTTATGTTGATCCATTCCCGGATGAGCATGTTTTAAAAACAATTTTGCGACCAAATACAACCTTTCTTATTGGAAGGAAAGGTACGGGAAAATCAACTATATTTCAAAGAGCTCAAGAAACATTAGACACAAATAAAAAATGTACATGGGCATATATTGACATAAAAACAATTTTTGAATCATCAACGTCAGAGATTCTTGGACATATACCAACCGATTCACAAACTAGTCTGACGCAGGAGTCAATAAAAAAGATTTTCATATTTAGGGGATTTGTTGTTGAGCTAGTAAAAGAAATAAGGCAACAGATTCAACAAAGAGTTAAATCTAATATTTGGAGCAGAATAAAGGAGGCATTTACTGGATCAGTTGCGGAATTATTTGAAAATCTGGATGAATTTATTGCTGAGCTTGAGTCAGACAACTTTATAAATATAACGGGAAATTTTCAATCACAAAAAAATGAAGAAAAAGTAGAAAGGAAAGGGACTAAACTTTCAGGAGATATTTCTTTAGATATTACCTGAATCCGTGAACAAATTTTCCGCAGACTGGTTTTACCCCCGTCTGCTGCTAAAAACGACACATTGACCGCCGAATCTACGG
>JAFGRU010000017.1 GCA_016934985.1 Deltaproteobacteria bacterium | reverse complement strand
CGGAACGAAAGAATTATTGACGCTTTTGAGCACCATCTTTACACGCAAAGCGAGATCGGAGAACGCCTTAAGATGCATCCTGCCTCCATCTCAAGGATTATCAAGGACTGGAAGGTCAAATGTTAAAATACAAGCTACGACCCCCAGGTTGTTGGCAAGACTTCGGTACTGTAGGTATTTCTTCAAAAATTGTTGCGTGCCGAAGGTCGACATCCGACGCTCTTGCTGGCTCCCACCGGGAAGGCCCGCGTTCGACTTTCCACCAAAACCGGACGAAATGCAATGATCCTTTACCAGTCCCTGCTTAAACAGACCTGGTTCGTGCCTGATATTTTTGTAATCAAAAAACAAAGCGGTCGGGCCGCTTTCCAAACGTTATGATCTTTCCTTATTGAAGGCTTCTATCGGCCCCTCCTGCTTTTAAATTGGAGAATTGATTCTTACTTTCATTTAATATTTTGTTAACTTCGGTTTCCCCAAATTTATATTTTTTGTCATCCAATAGAGCAAAGCCTAACCTTTGAATTAAATACCATGTTCTAGGATGGCTTATAATGTTTCTTGAAATACGTGAAGAAATATTCTGAGCGACATGTACACGGTAGTCAATCTCACTGGTATTTATATGGGATGAATCAAATGGTCTTGCATTGGGATCTGTTAAAACATTTTCATAATATTTTGTGAGGCGATCAAAAGCTTTTCGAGCATCCAGATCTCGTTCGTTTTTATTGAGGAATTTATAATTGAAATCATTCTTGAAAAACTCGGAATATTTGTAACGCCAAGGAAAAAAGGGTATTTCAAAATCATTGCTCTGCAATAAGTAGTGTTCGGAAGCATATCCAGCGTAATCAATTATTGCTTTTTTAAATGATGGAATTAACCTATATTTTTGATAATGGAATCCTAAAACAGTTTCTTCACTATCATTTAAATTAGGATTATATGGCGGGAATTGGTTGACATCATTAGACTCGAAATATTGCATGGTTACTAATCCTTGATTTGCTTTCGGAGCTTTAAGGGATACTTCAAGAATTCTATATCCAAATTCAAACCCAATTACCGCGTGCCCAGATTCATGAAATGCCCTTACTATTTTGTGAGTTAATTTCTGCTTGCCCATTTTTTAATAGTTTCCGTCACATCAGGTATCTTCACCCCATAACGTTTTTTCCACACTGGCTGGCCGGCATCGGTTGAAGAAGCTCTTCCTCCCCTGATAGCTCCCGTCTTAAGAAATAAAAAACTGACCAGTTATCTGGTAAAGATCATATAGTCATTTTTTTAGGAATGCTCTAGGATTCTCATAAAAAGAAACAATACTAAAACGGACGCAATTCCAACAATCACGGCTAATCCGAAAGGAACATCAAAACTGTTCTCCAATGTAAAAGCTATAGATCCGGGAATAGACATCATCACAATAAGGGCCAGAAAACTTATTATTTTTTCATATACGGTAGAATTTTTTTTCATTATTCTCCCCAAAAAGATCTAACAAGGGCCCTTTTATCTATTTCCATCCAATTGGCTGAAGATCAGGTAAAGTTAACTTCAATACGAGAAGTAGGCTTTCAATTGCAAAGTAGAGAAGTAAAATGTCATTTTTCCCCCAATTCAATCTGGAAAAGATCCAGTATGTTGGCCCCACTATCTAGTCTAAATCCTGAAAAAATGGTGATCTGCTAATGTGAGCCAAACTAAAATATCCCTAGATATCCGCTGTATCTGATTCAAAAAAGCCCGATGAGGTAATAGAAAGATTGTGCAGCTTACCACCAACAATTCTTTGACCTTCACGGTAGAACCTTCTCTGGATATCAGCCACGTTTCTCACACACATGAGTAGCATTTGCCTAAAAAGTCTTGGTGAATCGTCCATGTTCAAGCACCTTCTGCTTTTGGCTACTGCAAGGCCTTGCAGAACCGGGTTAGCAATCTTGGGGTCGCATCTTGCCTTTTCAATCTTGGGGTCGCATCTTGCCTTTTAACCTTTTTGTAAGTTCGGCAACATATGCTGGGATTCAAAAACTTCAGGAATGGCAATCATTGATATCTCCCAGGCACCCTTAAAAGCCCCCCATTGGCAAGAAAATTGCTCCTCTCAAACCGCCATCGGACGGAGAGGAAAGGAGCATCAACATGGCGAGACCCCTTCGCCCCCAGTTTGCGGGAGCAGTATATCACATTACTGCCAGGGGAAACGACAAACAGACCATCTATTCCGATGATAAAGACCACGCAAGGTTTCTGAAATACCTGGACCAGACTGTCAAGCAGTACCGTTGGCTATGCCATGGGTACTGTTTGATGACCAATCACTATCATCTGCTCATAGAAACACCAGGACCCAACCTGGCAAGAGGGATGAAAGGGCTTAACAGCCGCTACTGCCTCACCTTCAATAAGCGCCACAGGAGGGTCGGACACGTCCTGCAGGGCCGGTATGATGCCGTCGTCGTCCAAAAAGAGGCTCATCTTCTGGAACTGTGCCGCTATATCGTTCTTAATCCTGAGAGGGCTCGCATGGTGGAAAAACCGGACGATTGGATATGGAGCAGCTTCCTGGCCACCGCAGGTAAAAAATCACCGCCACCCTTTCTCACCACCGACTGGACCCTGGCTCATTTTGGCAGAACGAGAAACAAAGCCTGTGAGAATTACATCAGGTTCGTCTACGATGGAATCGGCAAGAATGGACCATGGGATAAGATCAAAGGGAAAATCTATCTGGGAGACGACCAATTTATTCGGGAAGTGGGATTGTTGATGGACCAGGAAATTGTTTCCAAAGAGATCCCCTTGATCCAGAGAAAAGCAGCAAGACCAGTCCTCGATGAACTCTTCGATCCCTCAACAATGGCATGCAAAAATGAGCGTGATCGGAAAATTTTTGTTGCCTTTCATGAACATCTTTACACCCAAAAAGAGATCGGTGAACACCTTGACCTGCATCCAGCCTATCTCAGTCGATTGATCAAACGGCTCAGAAACCAAAAAGGTTAAAAGGCAAGATGCGACCCCATGGTTCCATGATAAAAAAATTTCCCCATGATCTGACTCATTCCGAAGATCCGATCCGTCCCCATGCTTCCCTGAAATCCTCGGATTCGTAGGAGCGAGGCTCAAGCCAGTAGGACACCCTTCCGTCCTTGTTTTCGGGGTGGGCCAGTTTCATCACTTCTTCCGCCTTAAGAATGTAGGCTGCGGGCTCCTTCCCCACGTTGCTGAGGACGATCCAGTAATCCCCCATGATCTTATCCAGGCTGGTTCCCATCGGCACGGGATCCCTCCTGCTAAGTGCCTTGACCTGGATGCTCACCACCCTGGACGCGTCCCGGTTATAGGCCAAAATATCCACCCCCCTAGCATTCCGGGAGGTCGGCATGGCATTCCAGCCCAAGAGAGAAAGCTTGTAGCAGGCATAGTAGAGGCCGATGTTGCCGACGATCTGGGAGTCGTGTTTCAAAGTATTTTCCTCACAACAGAAATATTTTCATCCTGAGAAGTACTTGCTAAGGGTCTTGTTTCCGAAACCTGAGAAGCTGACCTCTGCTCCCATCTCACCTGGCCTTGGTTTCCCCTGGTTTGCTCGGTGACATAATCTCAATCGGGCACACCAACTATTGCCGAAACGACCCTCCTATGAATAGGCTGTGCCGCCGGGATTTTCTTGAAAGCATCAACAATCCGTTCAGAAGAAATCGGCCTATCCTTCAAGGCTTTCCTGATATCCTTCAGCCGCAGCGGTTTG
>JAFGRU010000016.1 GCA_016934985.1 Deltaproteobacteria bacterium | reverse complement strand
TGGCTTTAAAATTAGAAAAAATTGATTCCATAGGGGGCGGCGTTTCACATAAAAAAGGCAGGTCCGGCAACATATCAAAATCAGGGCGGCTTGAGCCAAATGACTCGCTTGAACCGGAACCTTATGATGAAAAGGGCCTCAAGAGGGAAATCAGCTTTACCGAAAGGGAACTTAACGGGCTGCTGGCTAAAAATACCAATCTTGCAAAAAAAATGGCCATTGATTTATCTGACGATCTTGTCAGTGCGAAATTACTTCTGCCTGTTGATGAAGATTTTCCTGTCCTTGGAGGTAAAATTCTCCGGGTCAGATCAGGGGTGGTTTTTACCTACAAGAAGGGAAAACCCGTTGTCATCCTTAAGGGTATTACGATTATGGGTGTACCCGTTCCGAATGCGTGGCTGGGAGGATTAAAAAATATAGATCTGGTTGAAAAATTCGGTGGTGAAAAGGGTTTCTGGAAAACCTTTTCCGATGGCGTCGAGGACATTACGGTTGAAGAAGGTCGTTTAAAGGTAAAACTGAAGGAATGAACAGATGGGACACTCCTGGTTTTCCACCTGAGAAAACAGAAAAGGCCGAGCTTATAGACTCTGCCTTTTTCCGTTTTCATCCAGGGGCACGATATTTTTTCAACTCTTCTTGTTCCTGCTGTGCCATCCTGGCCGATGGCCATCGGGTGCATACTTTTACAACTTTAAAATTCAGCATTGTTGCCTGCCGGAAGATTTTGCCGGGCAAAGTCCTCAATTGAGGTAATATTTCAGATATGGAGAGAAAAAACCCATGAAGGCACATCTGAGCATTCTTGCGGCCATGGTCCTGGTTGCCCTTATTGTGCTTCCTTCTGCTTACGCTCGTGATAAATTGGTTTTTTCCACATTTGAAAATGCCGGAATAACATTGGTGCAGGAACCGGTTATGCGGGAGGCGTATCGGCGTCTTGGATATGAGATTGAAGTTCGTCAGTTTCCCGGTGAGAGAGCCCTTATTCAGGCAGACCGGGGCATCGTTGACGGAGAGCTGGCCCGGCTGGAAACAGTCCGGGAGATGTACGGAAACCTGGTTATGGTACCCGAGTCCATCCACGAACTCAGAAATGTGGTGCTTGCCAAAAATGCGGATTTTACCCTGGCAGGATGGGAAAGCCTGAAACCTTATATGGCACTCTCCCTGAGAGGTTATAAATATAATGAAGAAAAATTCAGAGAGCTCGGAATCAAATATCATCTGGTCAACAGGTTTGAGGATATGGTGAAAATTCTGCGTTCCGGAAGATATGATATTGGTCTTATAACCATGCTTGACGGACTGAAAATGATGAAGGACATGGGAATCAGAGACCTCCGGGTTCTTGAACCGCCGGTGGAGACATTTCCGGCATATCATTTTCTGCATAAAAAACATACGAATCTGGTTCCCCTGGTGAGTGAAAAACTGAAAGAACTGAAAAAAGAGGGCTATATTAAAAAAATTGAAGATCAAGTTGTCTTGGAATTGAAGGCAGACTGATCCGAACAATGGTGAAACATGGGGAAATCAGGGAAACCAGCGCCATTCGGGACGCTCTTCACATTAAATTGGCCCTTTTCTTTTCGGCAACTGGCATCCGCTACAAAAAGAATTAATAAGCCTCCTGTCCCCGCATCACACCGGCACGGTTTCCGAGCGGCGGCTGATCACCGTGGCTGGTTTTGATTAGGGGGAAAAAGATGCAGATATGGATGGACGCGGATGCCTGCCCGCGGGTTATCAAAGAGATCCTCTATCGCGCTGCTGATCGGTTGCGCGTTCCTCTGACCCTGATCGCCAACAAGGCCCTGCAAACGCCGCCGTCGCCCTACACCAAGCTGATCCGTGTTGCCGCAGGTTTCGACGTTGCCGACCGGCACCGCTTTCCGGCCCGGCATCCCCAGCACTAACAGGTTCCGATGGGCGTTTTTTTCCCTCGACTGCTTCCCTTACCCTCCTTATATTCCCCATGGCGAAGGCCGAAAAAAAACCGCTCCCGGGCCAACGAGTGGTATATGATAGTGGGTCAGTGGGTACGCAGGATAACCTTAAGTAATGAGGAGCGAAAGTCATGAGTAAAGGCCAGGACAAGAAGAAAGCCGTTAAAAAAGAAGCGG
This sequence comes from Deltaproteobacteria bacterium, assembly GCA_016934985.1. Lineage (GTDB taxonomy): Bacteria > Desulfobacterota > Desulfuromonadia > Desulfuromonadales > JAAYDE01 > JAFGRU01. The sequence goes on along the minus strand of JAFGRU010000016.1, from coordinate 7,403 downwards.
CCAAAACCCCGAAGGAAAAAAAGGCTGAAAAAAAAGAAAAAAAAGCTGCAAATAAGAAATGAATTGGAGAGCTAATATTTCAATTTTAAAAAAGTTTTCCCCGAGGTTTTAACCTTCTGCAAGCCGCGGATCGTGGAATTCCTTGCCCAAAGCTCCCTCTCCGGTCAATTGGAGTTGTTTTTCCGCACCTTACCCTGCGGGCAGTTGGCCACCCGTCTTTTTGCCACCATGAAAACCATTTGCCGGGGATGGGTCGGCAGATGCCCTTTCCATGGGCGACACGAGTCCTTGTGTTGAATAGTTTCAAAAATTGATTCTTGTATTTTCAAAAACTTGGGGCCAGAATTGAACGCTGGCCTTTATTTTTATTATTCAGATGTAATATGTCTTCATTTTTATTGCGAAATTCCACTGTCAGGCAAAAGTATTTGAGGGGTATGTTCGCCCCGCTTTACATTATGGTTGTATCGGCAGTTGCCGTGCTGACGGGCGTGGATTACGTGCTTTTCCCGGAATTGGGCGCGCTGGCCCACGATGTTTTTACCCGGCCGCAGGGCAACTGGGCCCGTGCACCCTGGATGCTGATCCTGACGCCGGTGCTGACGGCGGTGGCTGGTCTGCTCTGCTCCCGGCATCTCCCCTTTGGTGTTCTGTCGGTCCTCCTCTGTACCCTGGCCAGCATAGCCATTGTGGTTGTGCTGCGCTCGCCGATCACCCCCGCCATTTCGGCAGGACTGCTCCCTCTTGTCTTCGACATCCAAAGTTGGCTGTACGTCCCGGCGATCCTGTTCGGAACGCTGCTGCTGGCCGTTGTGAGCCTGTTTCAGCGGTACTGTGATTCGCGCAACCCAGACACCCGGGCCGCGGTAGAGCCGGATGGTGCGGAAAACGGCCTGGCAAAATCGTCCAATCCGTATATGTGGGTGCCTTTTTTTGCGATTTTCCTGTTGACCGACACCTTGCTGGCGGTCCAGACCGGCTGGCGTGCCGTGCTGGTGCCTCCGCTGGTGGTGATGGGTTTTGAGATATTTGCCCATGCCGACCACTGTCCCTGGGTCAAGCGGCCGATGATATTGCCCGTCGCCTGTGTCCTGACAGCCTCAATCGGAGTGTTGTTGTCGGCATCCCTGGATTCTGGACCACTGGCGGCAGGGTGCGCCGTAATTCTGGGCGTAATGGTGCTCAGGGCTGTAGCTCTGCATATTCCGCCGGCCATTGCCATCGGCCTGATTCCCTTGCTGATCGATACCGGCGGTGTGCATTACCCTCTGGCCGTCGGCCTCGGCACGACCGTGCTCTCACTCTCTTTTATGGCCTATCGGGCCATGGCCGGAGAGAGCCTGGTAAGCCAGGGCACTGGTGAGGCGCCATAGGGTCATGGTTGAAAAATGGCAAGTTGGGAAAAGGGGAAACTTGAGAGAATTTTTAAACTTCCGATCAATGTCCCAAAATCTTTTTGGCTGAACTGTGCCGGTCGGGGCTGGCCAGTGCCACCACTTTTTTCTTGACCGTCCTTGAATAATACTTTTGTCCGGTTTTCAAACGGCGGCCGACCGCCGTGGCTGGTTTTTATGAGGAGGGGAAAAGATGCAGATATGGATCGACGCCGACGCCTGCCCGCGGGTCATCAAAGAGATCCTGTATCGCGCCGCTGACCGGTTGCGCGTCCCTCTGACCCTGGTCGCCAACAAGGCCCTGCACACGCCGCCGTCGCCCTACATCAAGGTGATCCGCGTTGCTGCAGGCTTCGACGTTGCCGACCGGGAGATTGAGCGGTTGCTGGAGCCTGGCGACCTGGTGATTACCGCCGACATCCCCCTGGCCGCGGCAGTCATCGAAAAGGGCGGCCATGCCCTCGACCCGCGCGGGGAGTTTTTCACCAGGGACAACATCGGCGAGCGCCTGGCAATGCGCAACTTCATGGACGAGTTGCGCAGCGGCGGGGTGGAAACCGGGGGGCCCTCTTCTTTCAACCGTGCCGACCGTACCGCTTTCGCCAATCAACTGGACCGCTTTTTGGCACGGCACGCCCAGCGTTGACCGGGGAGCCGCGGGCATGCAAGATTTCAAGGTGATCAAAAAAAGGAAAGAAAAAGGGCCGGGGATCAACTCTCCGCCTGACTCATGACTAAGGACTGACATTCTTCCCTGGGCAAAAAACTCCGAATGACGAAACATGGAAAAATTAAAAACATTTATTGAATCTTTTCCCCACGCCTCGACATCAAGATGGTATCAGGTCAGAATCTTTTGCCAACAGAAGAGGAGAGCACCATAAGTTTGCCAACCTTACCCTGTTGACGCAGATCGTCCGGGCGGCATCAGCCTGCCGTCATCCCCGCTCCAAATGGCAGGCGCCCTGACCTACCGGAGTACGGCCACCGTCGATATCGACAACCAGATCGCCGAATCCAACGAAAACAACAACCAGGTCACGCTGGATTTCACCGTCAGTCAGGCACCGCACCTTGAGCCCGTCAATACCATCGGGGCGTTGAAGCGGAGCAATTAGATCGTGTGCACCTTGTAACGGAAACCGAGTCATTGCTGGTGGAATAAAACCTTGTCGGGTATCCTCCATGTTCTTATTTGAAGAACCTTGAAGACCATTGCAACCGTCAAAACCGAAAGTGACGTCCGGCTCCAGATCCCTTTTTTCTTACCTTGCAGTTCAGGGGGAAGTTTATCGAATGGCCCCTGCGGTGAGTCAATCTGCCCTACGCATTCGGTGACGTCATCTTGATCGAGGCGGAAAAAGGCCGGGTGTTTGAAAGGGCTCCCTGGTGGGCCCGGAGGAACTTTTTAAAAAATATCGTGCTTTTTTGACAACCTGCTTTTTTAAGATAACTTATTTAAATAAGAGTCGTTTGAGTCAGCAAAACGCCATTTTGAAAAGGAGGGTACGATGTCCAAAATTATGCACGTTGAAGACAATGCTGCAATTCGTGAGTCCGTGAAGCTGGTCCTCGAAAAAGAAGGACACGAGGTTGTCAGTTACGAAACGGCGGCAGCCGCAATCGCTGCCCTGGCCGAGGTGAAGCCTGATCTGGCGATCCTGGATATCATGATGGAGAGCATGGATTCCGGCCTCGAGGTCAATGAAAAGATTCAAAAGCTCCAACCCGGTCTGCCCTGTATCTTTCTAACCTCTCTCGGGGAAGAAGTGCAGCAGATCTTTGCCGGTCGCCTGCAAACCGGGCAGATTCTGCAGAAACCTGTAAAACCGGAGACCCTGCTGCCCCTCGTCAAAAAGATGCTCCATTAGGGCTTTCCGTCTGAATCGGTATCGCTTGCCCGAAGTCCGGTGCCTGAACCCATGAGCGATACCGGCGCCGACTACGATCCCATATGAGTTTGTATACTCTCGAACCCGCTGAATGGGGGGGAACCTCTCCATCCGACCACAAAGCAGACTCCCGACGGACTTTTCCCCTTGGCATACTGCTTGAGAAAGCCCGCTGGTTCATTCGCATGCGCTGGGTTGTGGTTCTGTCACTTCTCAGCTTCGGCCTTCTTTCGCACCTTGCCGAAAGTCAACTGCAGGCACTGGGCGTCATCCCCGGGAAAATCTGGCCGATCGCCATCGCCGCCGTACTGGTGCTGGGCAACTCCTTTGTTGCCCTCGCCGTGCGGCGGCCCCAGCGTTCGCTGAGCTTGCCGGTCAACCTGTGGGTGCAGATCATTCTCGACATGGCCTGCATCGGCGTCGTGATCCATTTTGTGGGCGTTTTCAGTTTTGCGCCCTCATTCTATTTTCTCCACATCGCCCTGGCGTGCATCTTCTTCGATCTGTGGGCGAGCTTTGGTGTCCTGCTTCTGGCCCTGGCCTCATATACCCTCTGCATTTATGTCGAACTCTCCGGTTGGGTGGAGCCCGCGGCTTTGATGCTGTCCTGGCAGCAGGAGGCTCGTGTGGAGATGTCCGGTTGGTCGATTGTGACCATGAGTGCCGGGTATGCTTTAATAATGCTGGCGCTGTGGTATATCGTCTCGCGCATGTCGGTACGGTTGCGGGAGCACGAACGCAGCGTTGTGCAGGCAGCGAAAAAGGTACTTCGCCTTCAGGAAGACAGGGACAAGTACGCCGTGCAGATGACTCACCAGCTCAAGGCGCCATTGGACGCCATGCGCAGTATCATGATGCTGATTACCGAGGGCTATGTCGAGCCGGTATCGGGGGATATCCGCAAACGTTTGCTGGAAGTCGATAAGCAGGCGGAAGGTCTGGGTGAGCTGATTCTGGATGTGTTGAGGCTTTACAACCTGCAAAAGGCGGCCGGGCGGCCCATCGAGCCGGTGGATATCGATCTCGGGGAGCGCATCCGGGCCGCTGTCGTCGACTTGAAGCAGATGGCCGATAAGCGGCGTGTGCGCGTCAATCTGGATGTCGGCGAATTGTCTATCAAGGGCGTCCCGCTGCAGATCGACCTCCTGCTTCACAACCTCCTTTCCAATGCCATCACCTACTCGTTTTCAGAAGGCGAGGTGCACGTTGTCGGAGGCCAGGATGAGGCAAACGGCCGGATTTTTCTCGAGGTGCGTGACCAGGGGATCGGCATTGCAGCCGAAAAGATTCCAAAAATCTTCGAGGAGTACTATCATACCGAGGAGGCCTTCAAGCACAACAGCACCTCGACGGGAATCGGCCTCGCCATTGTCAAAAAGATTGCCGAAACCCATGGTCTCAAGATTCAGGTCGAAAGCGAGGTTGGCAAGGGGACCTGCTTCAGGATACTCTTCCCTCGTCGGTTACCGCAGCTTCCTCCCGACCATGATCGGTCTTGTCCCATCTGTGAGTGACGTGAATTTAAAATTAAATGGATGAATTGAAAATCATTGCCTCGGAGCCGGGCTGGCTGGTGGTGGACAAAGCTTGTGATGTGAGCGTTCACAATGAGCCGGGCAGGGATCTGGTTTCTCTGGTGCGGGACCGGCTTGAAGGCGACCCGGAACTGACACAGCGCCTGGCTTACAAAAAGGGCGCCACGATCAGCCCGGTTCACCGGCTCGACCGTGAAACCAGCGGCGTCATGCTGCTGGGGGTTGATCCCGAAACGGTGCGCTGGTTTTCCCGCCAGTTCGAGGAACGATGCATCAGCAAGGAATATGTCGCGGTCGTGCATGGCTGCTTCGAGGAAAGCATTGGAGCGGAACTGGTTTGGGACCGCCCTCTTGCCCCCGCGGCCGGGGGACGCGACAATCCCGCAGGCCGGGGCAGGAAAGTCCCCTGCACAACCCGCGTTCAAATACTCGACCAGAGCCCCCATTACACCCTCATCGCCTGTACCCTAGTGACCGGCCGCAAGCATCAGATCCGGCGTCATGCAAAGCTTGCCGGACACCCCGTTCTGGGGGATAGCCGTTACGGCTCGAAACGGGCTGTGGAGGTTGTCAGGACCCGCCATGGTTTTTCCCGCCTCGCTCTCCATTCCCGTTCCCTGGAATTGGAACTGCCCGGCACCCGTCAGAACAGACGTTTTGAATCCGCAATTCCTCCCGAGTTCCTGCGTATTATGGAAGAGGACAGGGCAGAACCCATCTAAACCCGCCCCCTTATCGCCATCTCAAGCGGTGTCGCTCCTTGTTCTTCAAGGTACTGTTAGTATCCCTGCAGCCTGTCCGCCGCACAGCTATGGCAGGCGGGAGCAAGGAGCTGTGCCTGGCCTGATCTGACGGACACTTAACGGTTTCGCCGCAAAGCCTCATGAATAAGCCCGGTGGGTTGTTGGCGCTCGGTCCCTGGAATAACGCTCTTTAAATGATAAAATGAATTACAGGCATCAGGCTTAGAGTGTAAAAGGGCAGGGTTTTGCCGTTGACCATGTTTGGAAGAATGTCCCTTCCTTGTTGTTTTTCTCGGGTCGAATATTTATTTTTTTACCAGAATCCCGGTCTTTTTTGTGATGACTTTCGAGTATGGAACAGGGTTTAAAAAACGAACATACTTCCTTCGTTTTGGGAAGCATACGAAGCGGAATTATTATTTTTCTTCTTGCCGCATCCGCCTGTTCTCCGGGACCTCGACTCCAGCCTAAGCTTAAGCCTGTCTTGGATCAATCCTTTGATGCCGCCCAGGTTGCGAAAGGAACCACATGGGAAAATGTGGGGGCCGGAATTGGTCTGGGAATTGGTTTTGAAGCGGCCCAAACGTTCAAAGTCGGGATTTCCGGCATCTTGACTTCGGTTGATATCCAGATATTCCATGGAACCAATGCCCAAAAAAATATATTATTCATCATTAGTAAAACCCGTGATGGAAAGCCTTCCGAAAACGCCAAGGATATTTTGGCGAGGACGGTAATTGATTTGAAAAATGTTAATTATGCAACTCCTGCAAATTATAAGGTGGATTTGATAAAGCACTGCATTGCGGTGCATAACGGTGATGTTCTGGCTATCATTTTGGGAAATAAGGACGAGATTAGCGGTTGCGGCTGGCAAACGGCTGATGGCGACCATTATAACCGGGGAAAAAGATTTTCCAGAAGCTTTCAGGCCCCGGAATGGACGATCGCAGCAGGAAGAAAATCAGGGCACGATTTGGGATTTAATACCTATGTTGCCCCCCATTTTTCCTGCCGACCCAAATAACGGTGGTTAAAGCAATTTTTTTTTCTATCCAGTCCGGTTTCGCGAAACCGGCCAGTGAGCGCGTCATATTCCAATCCCTACCAATTCATCTCATAAGGTTGCCAATCCGAAAAGGGGCGATGAATCTTATCTGTGATTTTCCGGAGTTCCCCCGTCCTTTTCAATTCGAGCAATGCGTCCGAAACAATGCGGTCTATTTCCCGGCCTTCAGGGCCTTTAGGGATGACTATGGAAGAATCCCATGTGGCATAAAGAGTTCTGCGGATATTTTTGATTTTATTTTCACGGATGATTTTGTCGGTCGCATCCTGTTCGGCAATGAAACCGTCCGTTCTTCCTGCCACTACTTTTTGGATTCCTTGACGGAAGCTGTCGATTTCACCAATAGGGAACGAGAAGTGCGGGGCGGCACCTCGCAAGGTTTCGACTTTATAATCCCCCAGCTTGTTCATTGGCAGTGCCGGTCTGTCGGCTCGGGAATAGAGTACGAAAGATACCTTGACTATCGCTTCGGAGGTAAAGGCGAAAGGCAGGGTTTCCACCCGAACCTTCGGATTGGGGATGTAGGGGATAAAAAAATCCGAATGTTTATTTACGACATTGCTAATGGCGCGGGCAATGGGAAACAGCCTGATGGAAATATGCCCGTCCGTATAAACCCTGTCTATGGCTTTGACGACCTCAACGAATCCACCTTGGGGCTGGCCATCCTCTCCTTTTTCGGCATGAGGCGGAATGATTCCCACGCTGGCGATCAGGTCCCTGGCCATTGCGTCTGGCCGAAATGCGGAGAAAAACAGGACAGCAGAGAG